>USSR01000687.1 GCA_900557355.1 uncultured Bacteroides sp. | reverse complement strand
AGTAAAAATCCGAAGCCCTTTTAGTAAAGGGTGGGACGGATGTATTTTGCCTCAAAGTATCTTATTTTTCGCCTGAAAAAGTATCGGATATAAAAAACAGGGAGAAGCAAATGCTTTTCCCTGTTACTATCTGTGACCCTGAATCTAAATCAGGATTACGATGACAAATATACGAAATTAAAAACCGGAAGTTAAGCTTTTACCCGGCTATTTTACGAATTGGATGCAGACGGGTTTATCAATACGGATATCTTGATGCGTATCTGATAACAGACCTGTTACGGGATCTCGTTGGAATACCTGAATGACATGACTGTCGCGGCAGGCGGCCAACTTATATTTCCCGTTCGGGGTGATAATAAAGTTACGCGGATGAATCCCCGTCAACTGGTAGCCTACCTTTGCTAACATGCCGGTTTCCGGATTTACTTCGAAGATGGCAAGACCGTCACCTTTCAGGCGATTGCTGGCATACAAGTATTTCCCATCGGGACTGAGATGTATATCGGCACTGCCACGTGCACGGAGTGTGTCGGCTGCAATGGTCTGTATCTTTTCCAGTTTACCATCCAGGTAACTGAAAGCTGTGATATTACCGGATAATTCGCTGATAAGATACGCGTACTTGCCGTTCGGGCTGAAGGTGAGATGACGTGGACCGGAATTAGGATCTACGTCAATAGCTTCGGCAGAAGGGTGGGGGATAATGCTCTTCGGGTGTATGACAAAGCGTAGGATACGGTCGGCACTGAAATCAGTGGCAAAGATATATTTTCCATCCGGAGAGAAGACAGTGCAATGTACGTGGGGTGTTGCCTGTCTTTCAGCGTCCGGTCCGCCGGTACTGCCTTCAAAAAGGGTATCGATAGGCTCTAATGAACCATTCTTTTTCAACGGGAAGATAGACATGCTACCTCCGCTGTAGTTGGCTGTGAGTACTTCTTTTCCGTTGGTGGCAACGTAGCAAGGATCGGCTCCCATAGTGGGCTGGCGGTTCAACAAACTGAGTTTCCCTGTTTCCTTATCGAAGGAGAAAGCATTGAGAGCAGCTGTTGTGTCGTTCATTTCGCTGACGGCATAGACAAACTTTCCATCTTCCGAAGGGATGAGGTAAGACGGGTTGAGTACTTCGATGGAACTGAGCGAGGTGGCAAGTCCCGTTTCCTGGTTGAAACGGAAGGTGTAAATACCTTTGCTGTTTCCATCAGTGTACGTACCTACCAGCATGGCGAGTTCGTCACTTCCGTTGTTTACGTTTCCCGCTTTGTGGGGTGCACAGGCTGTTATTGCTAATCCAAGCATACAGAAAAGAAGTTTTCTCATGATATTATGTTATAGAGTGATAATGTTATAGAGTGATAAGGCGATAAGGTGGTAATATGATAAAATATCACGCTATAACTTTATCACTTTATCATTCTTTAGCGTGCTTCGCACACTATTTCTGCCACTCCTACGCGGTCATCATTTAGTACAATGCGCAAGTCGCTGGCAATAGTTCCTTTGAACGTATATGAAATCAACTTTCCGTACTCGCTGACTGTACCCGAATAAACCGTCAGGAATTGTCCGCCGCCACTTGAAAGCTGGATTTCAAACTCCGCCGGCAGACCGTTGCCTCTGCTGAATGCAATGGAAACGCCATCTACCTTGGAACCGTTCTCCAAGGCAAAGGTAATATAATCTCCTTTATTTCCTTCCCAAACAGTATTCATTTTTTTATCGAGCACGTTCATTACACTTTCCGGATTGGTGCTGGCAGTTACGGGAGCATCCGGTTTTGCCTGTGTTTGCATGGGGGCATTTGGATCTTCTACTGTCAATGTTCCACTTAGGCGGATATCTTCGGAAGAAGCACCTACCATAATGCTGAAGTCTCCCGGTTCCACCACCCATTCCATGTGTTTATCCAGCAATTCCAGCTGTTTACGGTCGAGGGCGAAAACTACCTCTTTAGCTTCTCCCGGTTGCAGGTGGATACGCTCAAAGCCTGCCAGATTCTTTTCGTAAGTGGTAACGCTGCTCAGGATGTCACGAATATACAGCTGAACCACTTCATCACCTGCACGTTTTCCGGTGTTTGTTACTTTGCAGCGCACGGTTGCCTTTTGGTTCGGTGTAATTACTTTCGGACTGATTTCGATGTCGGAATACTCAAAGGTGGTGTAACTCAGACCATATCCGAATGAATAGAGTGCACCGTTGACGCGTGACATATTTCCATCCAGTCCCGGATTCTTTCCGCCGTCAATCTGTGAAGAAGGTTTGCAGGGGAAGTTGAAAGGAATTTGTCCGACACTTTTCGGGAAAGTGACTGTCAGTTTTCCGCCCGGGTTATAATCTCCGAAGAGTACATCGGCTACTGCTGTTCCACCTTTGGACCCCGGATACCATGCTTCTAAAATAGCGGGAACGAACTTGTCTGCCCAATTGATGGATAGCGGGCGACCGTTAATCAGCACCAGTACGACGGGCTTTCCGGTTGCTTGTACCGCTTGAAGCAGTTTCAGTTGTCGTCCCGGAAGGTCGAGGCTGCTGCGTGATTTGTTTTCACCGCAGGTACGCTGTCCGCCTCCTAATACGACTACGGCTACATCTGCCTGGCGTGCGTTTTCTACTGCTTTATCGATTTCAGCTTGTTCGTTATCTGTCATCGGATAGTCGATAAGTTCGCTTTCCGGCCAATTGGCATCTACAAGATCACAGCCTTTGGTGTAGAGTACTTCTGCTTTGCCTTCGGATTTTTGGCGAATGCCTTCCAGCACTGTGGTTACTTCTACTGCCAAAGGACCGTAGTGTGTCAGTGCATATCCCTCTTCGTCTGCATTTGGGCCGCAAACTGCTATTTTCTTCACGTTGTTGATATCCAATGGCAACACGTTGTTTTCATTCTTCAATAAGACGAGGCTTTCGCGTGAGGCTTGTAGTGCAAGAGATTCATTTTCAGCTTTCTCTACTTCTCTATCGGCTCCTGCAAGGTCAGTCTGATAGGGAGCGTCGAACAGCCCTATGAGGAATTTGACACGCAGAATGTCACGTACACGGTCGTTAATCACTTCTTCGCTTAGTCCGCCCTCTTTTACCAATTCGCGCAAAGGCAATACATATGAATCCGGTGACCGGAAGGTGCAACGTACATTCAGACCGGCTTCTACACTTTGACGCACGGCTTCTTTCATATCTTTGGCGGTGCTGTGTTTGGTATAAAGATATTCAACGGCATCACTATCCGAAACCACATATCCCCGGAAACCCATCTCGCCACGCAGACGTGTAGTCAGCCAATAATAACTGCCTTGTATGGGAACACCGTCGTAATCATTGTACGAACTCATCACTCCCAATAATCCCGCTTCCTTTATCACCCGTTTGAAGGGGTAGACATGTATCATTTCCACTTCGCGTGGTGACATTTGCGGGTCTACACGTGCCATACCTTCGCGGGCGCCCTTGTTGTTACTATAAGCAACGAAATGTTTTCCGGTTGCTGCTACCTGATGGTTATGTTGCATGCCGCGTACCATTTCAATACCCAGTTCGGCAACGAGGTAAGGAGATTCACCATATACTTCCTCATAGCGTCCCCAACGCTGGTCACGGCCGACATCGAGGATGGGAGCATAGACATTGGTATATCCCAATATACGGGCTTCCTGTCCGGTGATTAATCCTACCTGGCGTATCAGTTCGCGGTTCCAGGTATGTCCCAATCCCAGTTGTGTGGGAAAATTGGTGGCACGGTAACTTTCTATTCCGCGGATACCTTCGTTCGTAAAGTCTACGGGGATGCCGAGGCGCGT
>USSR01000686.1 GCA_900557355.1 uncultured Bacteroides sp. | reverse complement strand
CAGTTTCAAAAATTGATACGTGAACAATCGGCGTCAGGACAGAGAAAAAAACAGCTTACCATCTTTTGATAGCTGCCCTTTTCTCTGGACTGCACACCGATTTTTACCGATTGAACAAAATTGCGTCACTCCAGCTGATACAGTATGGAGTTTGAATCGATTTTCTTCTTGATTTTACCAAAGAATCTATACATTGGAAACTGATTCCAGCATATATTCAAAAATAGTAACCTGTCTTATCGAATGAAGGGTGCACTTAATAAGCCTTCATTCAGACGGCTGTTTTTCAGTATTCAAATGACTTCGCTCAAGTCAACATGTAGTGTCCTCGAAGCGATAGCGAAAGAAGATTTCCACCACAGACTTCACACTTACAGATATCTTTTTTGTAAAGGATCATCAGCTTCTCCGCACAGGTTTTGCCTCGGAGTTTTGAAATATATTGAATGCAGTTGAGAAGCTTCCGGCAGTGTGCCATCTTTTCTTTCTTGTTCCTACAGGAAAGCAGACCATAGTGGCGAATTCGGACAAAACCTTTAGGGAGCACATGCATCAGAAACATTCGCAGAAACTCTGTTCCTTTGATGGTTTGCTCGATATATTTACCACCATTTTTGTAATCCTTTACGAGATAGGTAACAGTCTCATCTGTCATACTGACGATTCTACGATTACTGATAGCGATACGATGAGTGTAACGGCCAAGGTACCGGATCACAGAATTGGCTCCATTGAATGCCTCTTTCGTATATACAACCCAGTTCTTATCGTAGAGGGAATTCATAATGATTTTTTAAATGTGCTGCCGTTCCATGATACTCAAGTTTTTTTTCTTCCCAGAGTTGTTTCAGCTCACAAAGATAATACTTTTTGAAGACGGCAGACATGACCTTAACCGGAAAGAAAAACTTCTTTCCTTTATCCTTCCACTTGTTTGCAGCATCAAGTCCACCGCCAAGAACAATGGTGTGGAGATGAGGATGATAATTCATCCTGGAGCCCCAGGTATGAAGTACGCAGATATATCCAATCCTTGCTCCAAGATGCTTCGGATCCGCAGACAGCTCTGCCATTGTTCGATGTGCTGCATGGTACAAAGCATCATAAAGGAGTTTCTGATTTGAATAAATCAGGGAATATAATTCTTCAGGAACTGTAAAAACCGTATGAAAGTATGGAACATCCAGTACATTTTCCTGCTGTTTGTCAATCCATTCATCGACCTCCATTCCTTGACACATGGGGCAGTGACGGTTCTTGCAGGAATTATAATGAATATATTTCTTGTGACAGCTTTCACATTCGTTTAAATTGGCTCCCATTTCAAGAGTATGGCATTTGGAGATACACAGTGCCGTTAGCTGCTGTTGGGGAGAAAAGTTGTGTGTCTCACAGTATTGCGGAAGAAATCGATGGAATACATCCTGAATGGTGATGTCATGATTCATTTGCATCACCTGCGTTTCTCTTAGATTTATGTCCTCGTTTTTTCTTGACAGGATGATCAAGCGGACTCTTTATTCCCATAACAGTTTTATTTGATATGTGGATGTATACCTGTGTTGATTCCAGACAGCGGTGTCCAAGCATTGCTTGTACATAGTTGATAGGGACACCTTGTTCAATCATGTGACTTGCAAAGGAATGGCGAAGCGTATGCGGATGTGCTTCAATGCCCGCTGTTTTTCCTACTGCCCTGAGCATGATTTCAACACCACTCACTTTTAGTGGTTCATGAGGAGCATCTAAAGAAACAAAAAGATACTCTCTTTTTACCGGATAACTTCTCCAGTATTCTTTTAGTAAATCAAGGGCTCTTTCTGAAAGAATCGTCCATCTGTCACGATGATTCTTCCCTTTGGAAATATATACCTGCATAGTGCTCATATAGATATCTTCAGGTTTAAGAGAGACAAGTTCTCCTACACGCATTCCAGATGAATAAAGCAGGGCAATGATTGCTTTGTTACGGATCTCGGTTGCAGAATCGATTAACCTTTCAATTTCTTCAAGAGAGAGCACTTTCGGAAGTTTTACATCCAATCGCATTCTTGGAACAATGTCTTGATCCCATGGAATGTGTAAGACATGTTTGTATAGAAAGCAAATGGAAGAATTATAAAAGTTGCAGGTTGCAGATGAAAGACCGGAATTACGTTTTTCTAGTATAAATGATCTGGCATCCTGCAGAGATAAATCTTCCATTGATTTATAGCCTGTCCACTTCATAAAGTGACGTATGTTGTTGATATAGGTATCTGCAGTTCGGGAGGACCTGTTACGAATCAGGCATTCCTCTCTGAGCTTGTTAAAATATTTTTCGTACATAATAAACCTCCATGATACTAGTAACGTTAATGAGTCACTGCCATCATGGAGGTCCACGTATTAAAGATACCCTCTTGAGAAAAAGAGATTCTAGTGTTATTCTATTCATGGCAGTGTTAATGATGATCCTGTTCAATTGTTATTTTGTGGTGATTTAACAATACTACTTTTAGGACTCATTATCTACTGCCTTTTTTAAGTTAAAGAGAAAACTGCGCCACAGCCTTCGAAGGCCATCGCGCAGCGATTTAGTTCAATCGTAATTTGTCGGGAAGTTGCAGAGAGCGTAAAATCGGAATATTGCTGCTATCAATATTTGAAAAATTGTGCTGATTTAACAGAAGTTTTTATAGGAGACACGAATGTGATAACAGAAATAATTTTTTCGGATTATTATAGAACATTTTTATTGTGTATATTATCTATTGGGGTTGTTTTTTTTATGCGAAATGCAAGTATAAGAAAAAAAGTACTTGCATTAGCAGGATACGAATTTATTGTATTTTTACTTTTTCTTTGGATATTTATTGTATGCATAATTTTTACTGAATTTGATTATGAATCAATAATAGCTATTGTGCAATGGGAATTAAAGTGGATACTTTATTTTACAATAAGTATAATATTGCAGTTTGCAATGTACTATTTTTTCTGGAAAAAAAGTAAAATATTAAAGATAGTGACTTTACTATTTAGTCTTATTATTGTTATTGTCCCATTGCATGTATTTGATTTTACTTGAAATAACAAAATAAAAAAATGAAATCCGACAAATGCAAACTATAAAACAAATAGAGCAAACATAATCAGTTTATTTATATGCGTAATATTGTACAGACTTATGTGTATTGTATGAAAGAACGATAAAATTCCAGTTTGGAGAATTGAGAAAATCGTTATTTAGCGAGGTAAAGATATATGCTTCATTTAGAAAAAGTAAATGGTAATAATGTCTGGGATATCCTGAAACTGACGGTATCGAAATCGCAGAAGAACTTCGTTGCCACCAATGAGATCAGCATCATTGAAGCGTATACTGCAATTACGGGAAACGGTCATGCATTCCCGTTTGGTATATATGATGAGGATAAGCCTGTAGGCTTCCTGATGATTGGTTTTGATGTTGATGATTATTGGACGGATGCACCTGAAATTGCAAAGGGAAACTATAATCTGTGGCGTCTTATGATCGATAAGGCATATCAAAACAGAGGGTACGGAAAAGAAGCGGTCAGCCTTGCATTAGAGTTCATAAAATCTATGCCTTGTGGAGAAGCGGAATACTGTTGGCTATCATATGAACCCGATAATGCAGTTGCCCGTCAGATGTATCGCTCTTTCGGTTTCGAAGAAACCGGTGAAATGGACGGCGAAGAACTGATCGCTGTTCTGAGACTGCAATTAACAACTTCAAGTTTGAGGATGTGAATGCTTTGGATGTTGAGAAAACCAAATCATATTACAATCAAATAA
>USSR01000685.1 GCA_900557355.1 uncultured Bacteroides sp. | reverse complement strand
TTTGAAACACCAGAGGCAGGTGGTCCCTATACTATTACAATATCGGATGGGCAACCGATTGTACTATCTAATGTATTAATCGGAGAAGTATGGGTATGCGCAGGCCAGTCAAACGTACAAATGCCGGTCAAAGGATTTGTAGGGCAACCCATCATGGGTTCCTGTTATGCTATAGTAATGGCATCCCCTAGAGATAATATTCGTCTACTTACTGTCTTCCGAAATGAAAGTACAAACCCTATGGAAGATTGCCAGTCCACTTCATGGCTGGAAACTACTCCAGCCAATGTTAAGGAATTTAGTGCAATCGCTTATTTCTTTGCAAAATATCTCCAAAAGATTCTTCAAGTTCCCATCGGAATAATTTGTTCTGCAGCAGGTGGAACAAATATTGAAAGATGGATGGACCAAAATGACTACCTAACAACTTATCCTAATAAATCAATGGATGAAGTAAAAAGAGTGCATGCAGGAAAATTATACAATACCATGATCTATCCATTGCATCCATTCAACATAAAAGGAATCATTTGGTATCAAGGTGAAAGCAATGTATTAAATCCTCATGAATACAAACAACTTTTTACTAAAATGGTAGCATCCTGGAGAAATAAATGGGAACTCGGTGAATTTCCATTTTATTATGTCCAGATAGCCCCTTATCAATATTCTGATAAGCAAGCATCACCAACAGGAGCTGCAGAACTCCGCCAAGCACAGTTAGAAGCCATGACAATTATTCCTAATAGTGGTATGGCAGTTACTTCTGATGTTGGCGATGCTAAGCATATTCATCCTGCTGACAAAGCCAATGTCAGCAAACGGTTAGCCTTATGGGCACTAGCTAAAACATACAACATACCTGGTATCCCTTATTCTGGTCCCATTTATAAATCGGCCGAAATAAAAGGAAGTAAAGTCATACTATCTTTTGACTACACTGATATGGGAATGACAACTTACAACCAACCTCTCATTGGTTTTGAACTGGCAGGTAAAAATGGTATATTCTATCCTGCTAAAGCTGCATTTATTGGGAAAAAAGAAAAAATAGAGGTATACAGTGATAAAGTCACAGAACCGGTATATGTACAATTAGGGTTCAAAAATTATATGCCTCTTAATTTATATTCCACCTATGGATTGCCGGCATCTCCTTTTAGAATAAAGATTCTTCCTTCTCCATATTAGTTTGTATTAGATATATCTAAGGGAAGCTAAGTGAAAAGTATTTCTTAATATTACTATTTGAAATATTCTAAATATTAGTTATGTAATGAATAAAAAAGAAGTGTTTCTCACTTTATGCACAGCAATACAGGATTTTGAACTAAAATTCATTTCTAGGGTGTTTCACAATTCGAATCTTTGCATAATATATTGACAATATTTCAATGGGCTCTTTGGGATTATCGAACCAGATCTAGCCGGTTCTATGTTTAATTTTTAAAGTTTCGGTAAAATTTTACCGAAGTATTGATTATTAAGAGAAGGATTTATTTATATAAAACTTAATCCCAAGAGCAAAAAAGACAATTAACACTCTGAATGTACTGTTAAAGTAAAGATGAAAGATTAATAATTGGTACGAAATCAAACTTCACATACTTTTACCCTTGTACGAAAATGCAGTTCTTTGAACTAAATTCCATTCCTTAATAGCCTCGAAGTCCTGATATTTGCACGATACAAATATCAATCGAAAAATAATTAATCAAATTCAACCAACTTTATTCCCTAATATGTTATGCGTCTGATAAGAAATATTCTCATTGCTGCAGTTTTAGTAATTATTCCAAGTAGTGTAACCATAGCACAATACCAAAATGTGCAGGAAAAAGCTCCCATGAAAAACACACCCTTAGAAGAGTTTGTGTCGCAGCAAAAAACGCTTTTCAATTTCAAATGGAAATTTCAGTTAGTTACAGAAGAAAATAAGGATGCTGATTTCGCCTCCCCTTCATTAGATGACTCCTCCTGGCGTGTTCTTGACCTACCACATGATTTCCAGTTTGAACAACCCTGGACGAAAGCTGGTGGTGGTGCCCGTGGCTTTAAGCCTATGTGTGAGGGATGGTACCGCAAAACATTCCAAGCAGATTCATTATGGAAAGGGAAACGGGTAGTGATGGATTTCGGGGGAATCATCTACTTAGGTGATGTCTACCTAAATGGACACAAAATAGCCTCAACAGACTACGGATACGTAGGTATCGAAGCAGACCTTACTCCTTATCTGCATTTTGACAAGGAAAATACAGTAGCCGTATATGCATCTACCGGTCCTAAAAAAGGTTCTCGTTGGTATACAGGTGGCGGATTGTTCCGCGATGTTTATCTGCAAGTTCAAAATCCTACCCATATAGCACGACACGGGATTTACATTACTACCCCCGAAGTTGCATCGGATAAAGCAACAGTTGCCGTACAGGTGGAAGTAGATGGTTGGCAAAAACATGATGTATTGGTTCGCACCACAGTTCGCAACCCAGAAGGAAAAGTTGTGGGTTCTGCCCATAACACCATGCCCAAACATACTCACCAAACTTGTACTGAGTTAAAGTTACCTGCAATAACTTTGAAGAACCCACAACTCTGGTCGTGCAATACACCGCAACTGTATAGTGCAGATGTGGCTGTGGTAGCAGATGGTATGGTAGTAGACAGTATTACAGAACAATTCGGTATCCGCAAGTTAGAGTTTTCACCTGAATTTGGTTTCAAACTCAATGGAGAAAAGATATTTCTACAAGGCAATGCCAACCATCATGATCTCGGCGCATTAGGGGCTGCTTCTTACGATAGAGCTATTGAACGCATGATGTTACAGTTGAAAGCTTTCGGTTATAATACAATTCGTTGTTCGCACAATCCCTACAGTGACAGTTTCGCCCGTATTGCAGACCGCGTAGGTATGCTCATTGTAGATGAATTGACAGACAAATGGAGTGATAATGATTATTGGGGTGGACGCCGACCATTCACTCAGATTTGGTCTGACCTGATTATAGAGTGGATAAAACGTGACCGTAACCGTCCATCAATCATTCTTTGGAGTTTAGGCAACGAGTTGCAAATTCGTGAAGGATGGGCAGGTTTTAAAGGGATTAATGATTGGGGCATCACCACCTATCGCATCTTCAATCAATTAGTGAAACGTTTTGATGACAGCCGCCTGACAACAGTTGCAATGTTCCCTGCACGTGCCGGTGCCATCACTCGCCACGACAAAGACTTCGACAGTTATCTTGTTCCGCCCGAACTGGCTTGCGCCACAGAAATTGCTTCATTCAATTATCAATCGGATAAGTACGCTGCTTATCTTCAGCATAAACCAGACCTCATACTGTTTCAAAGTGAAGCCGAGACCTACAAATTACTGGAGCCCTTCTATAACATGGATAAAAAGCGCACAGTAGGTATAGCCTATTGGGGCTCTGCCGAATATTGGGGAGAATCTAACCAATGGCCCAAAAAAGGATGGAATTATTCATTCTTTGACCATACCATGCATCCTTATCCCCAAGCTTATCTTATCAAATCCGCCTTCATGCCAGATGTTCCGGAAATACATATTGGTGTAGTAGATGCAGCCGGTGCCGAGAGTGTCAGTTGGAATGACGTGATAGTGGGGCGCATGGCACTTAATGAACGTTGGAATTACGAACCGGGCAGCAAGCAATCACTCTTCACCTACACCAATGCCCACTCAGTAGAACTATTGGTAAATGGTAAAAGTATAGGCACCCAGCTAAACGATACGACAAAGATCAATCTGCGTAATATGATCTATTGGAAAGATGTGG
>USSR01000684.1 GCA_900557355.1 uncultured Bacteroides sp. | reverse complement strand
GATATACCATCCTGTTACCGGAAGGAGAGACTATAAAATCACCGATATACGGACTCCAGGAACGATGTTTCTTACTAAAAGCAAGATTATATATTTGCTCCGTTTGCAAACTGTCTCCCTGATAAACAGTACGAATTATCGCCTTTCCCCTCGGCACATTATCAGCATAATAGAAAGTATCCCGGGAAACTGCACATATCTGCCGGTCTGAATAAGAAGCACCTTTGATTGATTTAAAGGTAAAAGGGAAAGCTCTCAATACACCCGTCGTATCAGTTTCAAACAGTTGCATAGTACCCGTTTCATAAACATACGTACCGGGAGCAGACACACCTGAAGATACCAAATGAGGAAAGTTAAATTCATTAGGTCCATTTCCTCCTATTCCGAAAGAAGTGATATAACGGAAATCCGGTAAACGATACCAGTGGAAGAAACAGTCCAGACCTTCATCTGCCGGTTTCACTATTTCAACCGTTCCATCCTGGCGGCGGATATAAGACATAGCAGGACGATTTTGTAAAAGGAAATATCCATCTCTAATCAACATCTCCGGTTCTGACATTTTAAAAACAGGACCTTCTTCATCTAATATTTGGTGGGTACCAGCCAATTCGATCAGCTCTCCGAAGTCCTCGTCTTTTAAAGTTACACATCCAGCCACCAGAGGAGCATCTTGTATCATCTTTGGAGTTTCTGCAACAATCGTATCGTTCGACTCCTGCTGTTTCTGCTCTGCCCGCGACTTGCAGGCAGAGAAAAACAATAGAGACAGCAATATAATGTAAAGTAAGTGTTTCATTTATTATTTCAACTTAGCGTACAGAATATAGTTATTATCATTCTCATGAATACTATCTGCCAGTTTCTGCATGCGTTCCCGGTCGGTAGCCGGAATATCTTTAGCATTTTCCAGATACTTTTCCAATGTTTCCTTCAAAGTCACAGGCTCCATATTAGCTGTATAATATCCATTTGAACAATTGTATGGAAACCAGGGAATCGGCAAATTACCCAGATAATCATTCTCTACTTTATAGAAAGCGCCCTTCAAAGATTCTTTATCCATAATAAAATCAGCTGGCACTTCTGTAGTAAAATTATTTTCATCCAGCTGCTTCTCTACAGATGTACTTCCCAGGAAATGACGCGGCAATTCCTTGTAATCATGAATGGGGATTTCTTTCTTAGCAAAATCCATAGTGAAACGAGGATTCAAACGCCCGTTGGCATAGTGATAAAGACTGTCCGGACGACGTTCCCAAAATACAAAAAGAGAAACATCAAAGTCTGCACCATTTTTATTGCTATACACTTCATTGCTAAAGTCCGGTTTGATGGCTAAATGGCGTGAACGTATCGTATCTTGTATTTCTCCATTGAATTTCTGAGTCCATGCCACATACGGCAAATAATCAAAAGGCAGAAGGAATACAGACAAAAGGGAATCCTTTGTATTTGCCTTGAAGACACCTTTCGGCACCAAACCAGGCAATGGAATACTCTGTACAGCTTGTCCTTTCAAGTCATAAGCCAGTAAAGATTTTGCATTCCACGGAAGCAAGTATATGCGTCCACCTGTTTCATCTATCTGAGCATCATAAATCAGCTGATACTCACCGGGACCTTGGCCGAAAGATCCCACATTAGCAAGAAATTTCCCTGATTTATCAAAAAGCTTAAAAGGAGTCTGATCCTTACCCCACACTAATATATAATTGTCGGAAACAATCACATTTCGTACAGGCACCAATGCTTCATCCCGATTGTCCAACTTCACAATCTGCAATTCATCTGCAAAATAACTCAACGGAAGTACCACAGTATCTTTCAATGCCGACAGATTACAAACCCATATGGAATCTCCATTTATAACCTCCACCGAACCAGCTATCGGCTGTGTATCCAATGCTGAGTTTTTCTGACTTTGACCTCCATTTGAACAGGAACTCAATCCCCCAATAAACATCAGGCTTGCCAGCCATCCAGCACTTTTCCATTGCTTGTTTTTCATATTCTTATTTTTTATGTGAAACAATGAGACAAAGATAGCTGCCTTGGGGAGGAGAAGCAAATTATCTTATAGACAAAACTGACAGATTACTGAATAGATAAAGCATTGATTTTAAAAGAAATAAATCTTTTACACTTAAAATCAGTATAGACAAAAGTTCAGAAACGGCGCAAAAAATCATCCAAAGTTTCATTGTTTTCCGTCAGCCCCAACTTATCCCGTCTCATACGTTGTTTCTTACGGCTAATCGAAGTACGACTAATACAATAGATATCAGATAAATCCTTGATACTAACATTTATTTTCACCAGGCAACAGAAATACACATCCTTCATACTTAATCCCGGGAACGCTTCTAACAACCTCACAGAAAACCGATCATAACTTCCATCCACCGTTTGACGTATATCTTCCCACTCTTCATCAGATAAGGCTATACGCCTATTTTGACTGTCACTTTCTTCGTCGGAAGCCTCTTCTTCTTTCTCTAAAGAAGGGATTTTATGAAATGACTTCATTCGCCGGAAAAGTGATTCGCGAAGCATACTCTCTTTTTCACGTAGCATATTCAACTCCTCTGATTGCTGCAATAATTGCTCCGTCTGGCTCAAACGCAGAGATTGCTCACGCCAAAGCTGCTTATACATCTGGCGTTTGCGACGCTGCCAAACAATATAACCTACCGCAAATGCTACTACAAAACAAAGCCCTAAGCTCAAAAGCCCGATTTCACGCCTCTGCTTGTCTATTTTCAGACGATTCAGTTCATTTTCGAGCTTAGCCTTCTCATATTGTGTCCGATTCTCAAAACTTTCTTCTCTCCTCAGCTCATTCACAAGATGCTCATTGGCAGCAAGTGCCGCATAGAAAGAGCAGCTATCTTTTCCCTGTGAAAAATACAGCATTTTCAATCGTCTGGACGCCTCTGCAGCAACCCATCGATTTAATGATATAGATGCTGTACGGTAATATGTAACAGCCGAATCGTATTCATTGACACCTGCCCAAAGATTTCCTTTTGCCAAATGATAGTAGGGTACAACTGTCCTATCATTCATATTCTTCCGTATTAAGTCCAATACTAACACTCCTTCCCGAAAACGTCCGGCAGTAGCATAAGCTTTAGCCACTTCCTGGCAAATAGAGCTATATTGCCATTCATTTGCCATACGACTGGCTTTCAAAAAATAGGGCATAGCCTCATCTAACATCCCTCTTGACGAATAAATAAAAGCAATGAAACGATTCACCTGCGCTTTATCCCCCTCACGTTTAAAAAAGTTTTCAGCCAATTGCATGTAGAACAATACACTATCCATATTGGCGGAGTTATGAGAGGCAGTTCTTGCTTTATTAAACAAATTCAGGCCAATTGCAAAAGAATCAGGCACTATCCGTGAAGGAACACTATCCAATGCTTTTCCCCCTCTCCCGCAAGAAAGAAGGACAATTAAGATCAAAAGCAGGAGTAGCAGTTTCTTCATAATATGGAGCGATTACTTATTGCGCTTCAGGAATATGCGATCTGAAATAGTAGCAGGCAACTCCTTCTCATAGTGTGTAACCATAATCATCGTTTTATCCTGCCGACGGCAAAAAGCCTCGATTATCTTCTTCACCCGGCGACGGTTATAAGTATCCAGACCATGCAAAGGTTCATCCAATATCAGCAATTCCGGATCTTTTACAAAAGCTCGTGCCAGCAGTGCCAGGCGTTGCTCACCACTGGATAATTGCAAGAAAGGTTTATCTTTAAGGGCAGCAATACCAAAAATATCCATCCACCATTCACAAACAGCC
>USSR01000683.1 GCA_900557355.1 uncultured Bacteroides sp. | reverse complement strand
AGCAGGCGTATCATGGCAACGCCACATTCATGCTTCAGTTCTTCCATCAGTTCATTTACAATTTACAATGTACAAAGTACAATTTATCGTTTACTATTTATTTCATATTACCCTCTTTATTCCACTGTTACGCTCTTCGCCAGATTCCTCGGCTGATCCACATCCATCCCCTTGCATACTGCGATATGGTACGCCAATAACTGCAACGGTACCGTAGTAATCAACGGGTCAAGGCACTCAATTGTTTCCGGCAACTCGATACAAGTATCGGCAATCTTGCTGATAACCGTATCCCCTTTTGTCACCAGAGCGATCACTTTGCCCTTACGCGCCTTGATTTCCTGTATGTTGCTCAATACTTTCTCATAAAGCCCGTTCTGTGTAGCAATCACTACTACCGGCATTTCAGCATCTACCAATGCGATAGGCCCGTGCTTCATTTCAGCAGCCGGATAACCCTCGGCATGGATATAAGAGATTTCTTTCAGCTTCAACGCACCTTCCAGGGCTACGGGATACGAATATCCGCGTCCCAGATAAATAAAGTTATGCGCATACGTGAAAATCTTGGAAAGCTCTGCAATGCTGCCGTTCAGCTTCAGCACTTCTTTCATCTTATCAGGAATACGGTTCAACTCCTGCACGATGGCAAGAAATTGCCCCTCATCTATCGTATTCTTCTCTTTGGCAAGCGTCAGCGCCAGCATGGTGAGCACTGTCACCTGTCCCGTAAACGCTTTGGTGGAAGCCACTCCGATTTCAGGGCCTACGTGGATATAAGAGCCCGTATGCGTAGCCCTCGGAATAGACGAACCAATCGCATTGCAGATGCCATAGATAAATGCCCCACGGCTCCGCGCCAGTTCCACAGCTGCCAATGTATCCGCCGTCTCGCCACTTTGCGAAATCGCAATCACCACATCCTTACTGTCTATCACCGGATCACGGTAACGGAATTCGGAAGCATACTCCACTTCCACCGGAATGCGGCAAAGACTTTCTATCAGATGCTTTCCGATAAGCGCCGCATGCCAGGAAGTACCGCACGCCACGATGATGAAACGTTTGGCTGCCAACAGGCGGTCTTTGTTATCAATCACTGCGGAAAGCACCACATTTGTACTTTCTACATTGATACGTCCGCGCATACAGTCATGAATACAATCGGGCTGCTCAAAAATCTCTTTCAGCATGAAGTGCGGATAACCACCCTTTTCCAACTGCCCCAGGTTCAGTGCCACCGTCTTCACTTCGTGCGGACATTCCACATTTTTCAGGTTCACCACCTTCAGTTTCTCTCCGCGGCGGATGACGGCGATCTCTTCATCTTCCAAATATACGACTTTATCTGTATATTCCACAATCGGCGTAGCATCCGAAGCCAGGAAAAACTCATCTTCACCGATACCTACCACCAACGGGCTACTCTTGCGGGCTGCTATAATCTCATCCGGATTGTCCTTATCCAGCACGGCAATAGCGTATGCACCGATTACTTCACGCAACGCTAATTGCACAGCAGTCAGCAGATCTGTATTTTTGGATTTTTGGATGAATTCTATCAGTTGCACCAGTACTTCGGTGTCCGTACTGCTTTTGAATGAATAGCCTTTGGCCTGAAGTTTTTCTTTGAGGACGGCGTAGTTTTCGATGATACCGTTGTGGATGAGAGCAAGATGTTCGGAAGAGGAATAATGAGGATGGGCGTTAGCGGAGCAAGGTTCCCCGTGCGTAGCCCAACGGGTATGGGCAATTCCGATGTTACCGGAAATATCTTTTTGAGTAACGAAAGTTTCCAGTTCCGAAACCTTACCTTTCGTTTTGTAAACGTTCAACTGTCGGTTATCACTGATTAATGCTACCCCTGCACTATCATATCCGCGATACTCTAATCGCTTCAATCCTTTGATAAGAATGGGGTAGGCCTTCTTTGGACCAATATAGCCTACTATTCCACACATACTAATTAATATTTGATTTTGCGCTGCAAAGATATAAAAACCCGAGAACATAAAGTTAATGTTTTACCTATTTATTTATCAAAAGAATAGAAAAAAGATGTTTTCTTGTCAAAAAGTTAAAGAAAACAAACTTATGAAAGCAAAAGGAACAATTTTATAATCTCAAAGCAAGCAGTAGAATTTTAGTATTATATTGAAAGGAGATAGCGGAAAAATCTTCTAATCCGGCAAAGAGTGCCGTTTTTCAACGTTGCCAAATTGCCAAAAAGCCAAATAGCCAAAGCCAAAGGAAATGACTAATAAGATAAAGAGAACCCGTTGGCGGAATTAATTCATAACAAACATCGGTTGAAAGTGAAATTCACCCCATCCGCTGTTGAGCTAAATAAATTAGCTCATTAGAAGAAAAAAAGGAATCAAATGATAATTTAGCGTAGCCTAAGCCTTTCAGCCTTGAGTTGCGCAATAATCATCTGTTTGATTCATAACCCTACAAAAAGGAATAAAAGAGTGATAAGGTGGTAATGTGATAAAGTGGCTGCGCTATATATCACAGAATGTTATCCCACTACCACCTTATCACATTATCACATTTTATTCATATCCCAGCAGAAAGAAGTTAATTCCACCAACGGGTAAAGAGACTAAATCCATGTCAAGCCCATATCAACACTGTATCAAGTCCGTACCATCTCCGTATCTATAGGAACGAACTTGGTACGGACTTGGTATGGACTTGACACGGAGTTGGTACGGACTTGGTTATATCCGGACAAGGACGAAACGAAAAAAATGTCATGCACTTCCTCTTTGGCTATTTGGCATTATGGCAATATGACAATTTCTCGAACGAGAGAAAGGCATACTTGCAATATAAAACATAAAGTATATATTTTATTTCAATCTAAAACACAAAAGCACGTATTTTATTTCAATCTAAAACACAGTTCCAATAAACAGATATTTTGCAAGTCACAAAAACAAGCATTATAATACCAATTTGAAATTAAATTAATACTTTTGCCAAACATTTTGATAGCAATAATAGGTATTACTACAGAATAAAGTAAACTTAAAAAGATGAAAGAAGAACTTTTTAACAACGAAACAAAGAGAAAAGCCGGACAACAGGGAAAGGAAGAAAGCCAACATCCTGTATATCAACGACAGCCCAGGCAGTTGGGCTTGTATGATGCAGAGAACGAGCATGACGCTTGTGGTGTCGGTATGTTAGTGAACATACATGGAGGCAAGTCACACGAACTGGTAGAGTCTGCATTGAAGGTGTTGGAGAACATGCGTCACCGGGGTGCCGAAGGTGCGGATAACAAAACCGGAGACGGTGCCGGCATCCTGCTGCAAATCCCGCATGAGTTTATTCTTTTGCAGGGTATTCCTGTCCCCGAAAAAGGGAAATACGGTACAGGTCTTCTCTTTCTGCCGAAAGACGAGAAAGACCAAGGTGCTATCTTAAGTATTATCATCGAAGAGATTGAAAAAGAAGGATTGACATTGATGCACCTGCGCAATGTGCCCACTTGTCCAGAAATTCTGGGAGAATCGGCACTTGCCAACGAACCGGATATCAAACAGATTTTCATCACCGGATTTACGGAAAGCGAGACAGCCGACCGTAAACTCTATCTCATAAGAAAAAGAATAGAAAACAAAGTACGCAAATCGGATATTGCCACGCGCGAGGATTTCTACGTTGTCTCCCTATCCACGAAGAACATCATCTATAAAGGTATGCTCTCTTCACTGCAACTGCGAGGTTACTTCCCCGATCTGACAAACCCCTACTTCACCAGCGGCATAGCACTGGTGCACTCTCGCTTCAGCACTAACACCTTCC
>USSR01000682.1 GCA_900557355.1 uncultured Bacteroides sp. | reverse complement strand
GGGAAGGCGCTACAACGGAAACAAGTCAGAAGACCTGCCGATATCTGTAATCATTCAGGCTTTCGGGTGAAAAGCAATAGAGTGTATCCTCCAAGATTCATTTTATTACTTACTCTCCTTATTTTGCCGTTTGATTTAGTATAGCTAACTAAACAAGGAATATTTATTTGTTAAATCTTAAATTACAGGTATGATCAATTCGGAGACTTTCATCGTCAAAAGAGATGGGAAAAAAGAAGCGTTTTCACTTGATAAGATCAAGAACGCAATTAGTAAAGCATTTTTATCTGTCGGCAGTTTTGCCACACAAGATGTGATCACCAACATACTCAGCCGCGTGAACATCAGTGATGGAACCAGTGTAGAAGATATACAGAACCAAGTAGAAGTGGCACTGATGGCTGAACACTATTACAGTGTAGCAAAAGCGTTCATGCTATACAGACAGAAACATCTGGAAGACCGGGAAGTACGTGACAAGCTCCGTTTTCTAATGGATTACTGCGATGCCTCCAACCCTGCCACCGGTAGCAAGTATGACGCTAACGCCAATGTGGAAAATAAAAATATAGCCACACTGATAGGCGAACTCCCCAAATCGAACTTCATCCGTCTGAACCGCCGTTTGCTGACTGACCGCCTGAAGGACATGTACGGCAAGGAACTTTCAGACCGCTACATCGAATTGCTGAACCAACACTTCATATACAAGAATGATGAAACCAATCTTGCCAATTATTGCGCAAGCATCACCATGTATCCGTGGCTGATCAGCGGAACCGCATCCGTAGGCGGTAACTCCACGGCACCCACCAATCTGAAGTCTTTCTGCGGAGGATTCATCAATATGGTATTTATCGTATCGAGTATGCTCAGCGGCGCCTGCGCCACACCGGAATTTCTGATGTATATGAATTATTTCATAGAAAAAGAATACGGAGAAGATTACTATAAACATCCGGAACAACTTGCCGACCTTTCCTCCAAACAAAGAACCATAGATAAAATAATCACCGATTGTTTTGAACAGATCGTATATTCCATCAATCAACCTACGGGGGCACGGAATTTTCAGGCAGTATTCTGGAATGTGGCTTACTATGATCAATATTATTTCAACAGCCTTTTCGAGCATTTTGTCTTCCCGGACGGAAACGCTCCCCATTGGGAATCATTGAGCTGGTTGCAAAAGCGCTTCATGAAGTGGTTCAATAAGGAACGTACCAAAGCCATTCTTACCTTCCCCGTAGAAACAATGGCTTTGCTGACCAAAGACGGAGATGTATTGGATAAGGAATACGGTGACTTCACGGCCGAAATGTATGCGGAAGGGCACTCTTTCTTTACATATATGAGTGATAATGCCGACTCGTTAAGTAGCTGTTGCCGCTTGCGTAATGAAATACAGGATAACGGATTTAGTTACACCCTGGGAGCAGGCGGCGTATCTACCGGATCAAAAAGCGTGTTGACTATCAACCTGAACCGTTGCATCCAGCATGCAGTGAAATCCGGATTGCTTTATCATTTCTTCCTTGAAGAGGTAGTAGATCTGGTACACAAAGTACAACTGGCCTATAACGAAAACCTAAAGCATCTGCAAAGCAAAGGAATGTTGCCTTTATTCGATGCCGGATACATCAATATGGGACGCCAATATCTGACAATCGGTGTAAACGGGCTGGTGGAAGCCGCTCAATTCATGGGAATTGAAATCAACGATAATCCTAAATATGAAGCTTTTGTGCAGGAGATTCTGGGAATAGTTGAAAAATACAATAAGAAATATCGAACGAAAGATATACTCTTTAACTGCGAAATGATACCGGCTGAAAATGTAGGTGTGAAACATGCCAAATGGGACAAAGAAGCCGGTTTCCAGACATTCCGCGAGTGCTATAACAGCTATTTCTACATTGTAGAGGATGAGTCACTGAACGTCATTGATAAGTTCCGTATGCATGGACACAGGTATATAGAGCATCTGACGGGTGGTTCGGCACTCCATATGAATTTGGAAGAACATCTAAGCAAAGAGCAATACAGACAATTACTTCGGGTAGCCGCCACTGAGGGCTGCAATTACTTTACTTTCAATATACCTAACACGGTTTGCAACGAATGCAACCACATTGACAAAAGATACTTGAAAGAGTGTCCGGAATGTCATAGCCAAAACGTGGACTATCTGACCCGCGTCATCGGCTATATGAAGCGAATCAGCAATTTCTCTCAAGCTCGGCAAAAGGAGGCTGCCCGAAGGTATTATGCTGAAGTACACTGATTACGACATTGTTTTCCAAGAGATACCGGATGAGGTGACATTGGCAATCAACCTGTCCAATTGCCCGAACAGGTGCAAAGGTTGCCACAGTCCTTATCTCCAACAAAATGTCGGAGAGCTATTGACAGAAGAAAACCTTTCCATACTTTTACAAAAGTATGAAAAGGCTGTTACGTGTGTTTGCTTTATGGGCGGAGATGCGGATCCTTATGATGTAGCATATTTCGCAGATTTCCTGCAAAGGCAACAGATCGCTCCGGTGAAAGTAGGCTGGTATTCCGGAAAACCGAAATTACCTGCAGAATTCCCCATACAGAATTTTCAATATATCAAACTCGGGCCCTATCTGGAAAATCGCGGCAACCTGAAGTCCGAACATACCAACCAGCGGCTTTATAAGATTACACAGGAAAAAATGGATGATATTACCTACCGATTCCGACAGTGAAAAACATTCTTTTGACAACAAATTCCTCAAAATATAAAAGTTATCTCTATATTTGCCCACTGAGATTTTAATGAGGAATAGAAAACAGGAGCAAAAAGATATATGAAAGAGAAGCCAAATATTGACTGTGAGAAATATCGCCAGATTGCGCAAATGGCTAAAATGGGTTGGTGGGAATCGGACCTGAAAAATCGCCAATATATTTGTTCAGACTTTATCATTGACTTACTCGGACTTGAAAGCAACCGGATCAGTTTCGAAGATTTCCACGGAAGAATACGGGAAGACCATCGGGAACGGCTCAGAAATGAATACTTTTCGCTCACAAACATAGAAACCTATGAACAAATGTTCCCCATCCAGGCAAAAGATGGAGATATATGGGTATATTCTAAAATAAGTTTCAAACAACCGGATGAAGAAGGTTATAGAAATATGATAGGATATCTGCAATGCATAGATAACCGTACTGGAGAGATGAATGAGAACATTGATTTCCTTCAGGTAAATAGTTTACTTTATCAACAAAACAGTATTTCCTATTCATTGCTCGCTTTTCTACAATCGGATGATATTACACAGATTATCAATAAAATATTGGCAGATCTCCTCAAACAGACCAAAGGAGACCGCACCTATATATTTGAGATAAACAGAGAACATAAAGTGCAAAGTTGCCTTTATGAAGCAACAGCCGAAGGAATATCCCAGGAACTGGATTTCTTACAGAATGTACCTTGGGATGATTCTCTCTGGTGGGATCGCCAAATCTCAGAAAAGAAATCAATCATTCTGAATACATTGGACGATATGCCACCTGAGGCAAAAGTTTACCGTGATACCTTGGAGGTGCAAGATATTAAATCAGTAATGGTGGTTCCTCTCCTATCGAAAGATAAGGTATGGGGGTATATGGGCATCGATATGGTCAGAACGCACCGCAGCTGGAGTAACATCGACCATCAATGGTTTTCGTCTTTAGGAAACATCATCAGCATTTGCCTCCAATTACGTAAAGCGGAACTTCAGGCTAAAGAGGATCGCCGCGCATTGGATCACAGTGAAAAAATTCTTCGCAATATTTAAG
>USSR01000681.1 GCA_900557355.1 uncultured Bacteroides sp. | reverse complement strand
CCGCTTGTCTGCGCCTTCCCGGAACAGACGGAAAAGCCAAAATGAGCAAGAGCCTGGGTAACTGTATCTACCTTTCCGACTCTGCCGACGAAATACAGAAAAAAGTGAAAAGCATGTACACCGATCCTGATCACTTGCGTGTACAAGACCCGGGTAAAGTAGAGGGCAATCCTGTCTTCACCTATCTGGATGCCTTCTGCCGTCCCGAGCACTTCGGTCTTTACCTGCCCGACTATCCGAATCTCGATGAACTGAAAGCGCATTATCAACGTGGCGGTCTGGGTGATATGAAGGTGAAAGGATTCCTGAACTCCATCATGCAGGAGACACTGGAACCGATTCGCAACCGCCGTAAAGAGTTTGAGAAAGATATACCTGCCATCTATGAGATGCTGAAGAAAGGCTGTGATGCGGCACGCGAAGTTGCTGCTGCCACACTGGACGATGTACGCAAAGCGATGAAGATAAACTATTTCGACGATGCGGAACTGATAGCTGAACAGGTGAAAAAATTCAGTGCAGAATAATTCCCGCACTATTATCAAATAGAGAAACGCCCTGCCTCCCATAGATTAACGAGAAGGCAGGGCGTTTCCTTGCTTATGAAAGAACTATTAATTGGCAGATTTCACTAATACCACACGGTTCAGAATTGGCTGACCAAATTTGTCTACACCACCACCGGCTTCAATATTCAAGCGGTCGGCAGCAATACCGTAATTCTTAACCAGTGCATCTTTCACAGCTTGTGCACGTTTCAAGCTCAATTCTTTGTTAAATGCCGGAGTACCGGTTGCAGAGTCTGCATAACCATTCACGGTGTAAGTTGCATTCGGGAACTGCTTCATCTGTTCTGCCAGATAAGACAGGTTCATGATTTCACGCGGAGACAGTTCAGCAGAACCGATTGTGAAGAATACAGTACGCGGTGCGATATCCGGATCCGGAACGATTACTTCTGTTTCTGTAACTTCGGCTACCGGTTGGTTTTGAGCCTGTATCAAAGCATTCTTCAACTGTGCATTCTGCGCACCCATTGCGGCCAACTTATCTTGCATAGCAGCCAACTCGATTTGAGAAATCAACTGCGGCATCGGACGACGGAAACCACGGGCAGGGAAACGGTAAGTCAAACCAACTGTAGCACTCAGTACGCCATCATATCCATGATCGCCACCAACTTCGCCATCGAATTTGTCTTCAACACCCATTGCACTAAGTTCCAGGTTAATATCTATCGCATTCGAAATACGGAACTTGTTGATGATACCCGCATTTACGGACAGTGCTTCGCGGTGAGGCTTTGAATAGTTGTGAGTAAAACCGGCACCTACATAAGGGATAATCTCATAAACGCGATGCTGATTGTAACCACCGAAGAGTGCGTTCAGATTGAACATCACGTCACCGTGGAGGTTCATATAGTCAAAGCGTTGTTTATAGTAACCGTCTTTCAGTTGGGTACCTTTTACATAGTCGGCACCTGCATCGTACGTAAATCCTCTTGCCTGAAGACCGCTATATTGCAAACGCAATCCTAAACCCGGAGTAAACCATTTACCGACGGAAACATTCAGCGTCGGACTAATACGTTTACCAAAACTTCCGGCTGAATCATTGTCACCAAATGTAGCTTCGGCACCACCGCCAATAGAGAAGAACCAATTGCTCCAGAAAGGATTCGTTATCACCTGATACTTATCCTGTACCTGAATTACTTCATACTCTACAACTTCACTTGTACTGTTCTGCGCCCAGGCGGCAGAAGTCAGACCGGCCAAAGCCAGCAACATTAGAATCTTTTTCATATACCTAAATAGTTAAGTGGTTAATTTAAATTCATTATTATAACTGACTAAATAACACCATCCCTGCTAAAAGGTTTTTGAAAGAGATTAATTTTTGTTATTACCTTATAATCTTTATCGCGAGAATAATTTCTCAATATCCTCTTCTTTAATAGTTGACAATACGGTACGCCCATCCGGTGTATAGTTTGGAGTAGGGCAAGCAAACAGACTATCTACCAAATTAACCATTTCTTCATTGCTCAGCACTTGCCCATAAACGATTGCCGCAGCCTTTGCCAGCGTTAAAGCCAACATGGTTTGCACTTCTTCTTTTACATCACTTCCCTTTTCCATGGCTGTATGTACCATATTACGTACCAGTTCCACAGGATTCAGTCCCTCAATGCCAGATGGAATACCATTGATAGCATAACTGCCACCGCCCAACGGGGTTAATTCAAAGCCAACTGCCGAGAAGTCTTCCATAATGCTTTCCAACACAGCAGCTTCCGAAGCCGGTAACTGTACGATTTCCGGAAACAGGACGCCCTGAGACACTCCCTGCTTCTGACTGATCTGATTCATATAGCGTTCAAACAATACCCGGATATGTGCCCGGTGTTGGTCTATCAACATCAAGCCGGACTTCACCGAAGTCAGAATAAAACGTCCCTTGAATTGGAAATGCTGCGTCCCCTTTTCCACTGCCGGCTCATTAGCATACAACGGTGCAGATAAGGAAGAAGAAGCCTGCGTTTCCGGTATATATGGTGTACGTTCTTCAGACATATCAGTCGATACCGATGCAGAAGCCCAATCTGTTTCATCTACAAACGGTTCTTCTTCCATCGGAGCATTCATTTTGCTGGCTTTTTCCAGCCCATCATACAATCCTTCCCAGTCTACTTTCGGACGGGAATAGTTGCCACCGCTATAAGAAGAGGCAGAAGAAGTTTTAAACGGATTGAAGTCTGAATTATAATGCACTTTCGGCGGTTCTATCGGGCGTGTCTGATCAAATGCCGGAATATCAGGCATACCTTCGGTATCAAAATCGATAGACGGTATGGCATTAAACTTGCCCAATGATTCTTTAACAGACGCAGAAAGTATCTGCCAAATCGCTTGTTCATTTTCAAATTTGATTTCCGTCTTTGTAGGATGTATATTCACATCTATATTTGCCGGATCTACCTCAAAATAGATAAAGTAAGAGATCTGCTCACCAGCCGGAATCAGCTGTTCATAAGCATCCATCACTGCTTTATGGAAATATGGATGACGCATATAACGGCCATTCACAAAGAAGTACTGATGAGCACCTTTCTTTCGTGCCGTCTCCGGCTTGGCTACAAAGCCCGATACCTTCACCATGGTGGTATCCACATCCACCGATAGCAAATACTGGTTCAGCTTTTTGCCAAACACAGCAAGAATACGTTGCCGAAGCGGCATAACCGGCAAATTAAACAGTTCGGTATCATTGCTATATAGATAGAATGCCACTTCGGGATGTACCAAAGCGATGCGTTCAAATTCTGTAAGGATATTGCTAAGTTCCGTAGAATTCGCTTTCAGGAATTTACGACGGGCAGGAATATTAAAGAATAAGTTTTTAATGGAGAAGTTACTCCCTTTAGGGCAGGATACCACTTCCTGACTTTCTACTTTAGAACCGGCTATCACAATCCGTGTACCCAGCTCTTCATTTGCCGTACGGGTTTTCAATTCTACTTCTGCTACCGCAGCCACAGAAGCCAATGCCTCGCCACGAAATCCCATCGTACGTAAAGCAAACAAATCGGCTGCTTCTTTTATCTTAGAAGTGGCATGGCGTTCAAAGGCAAGGCGTGCATCCGTTTCGGACATACCTTTTCCATCATCAATCACCTGAATGCAGGTTTTTCCTGCATCCGTCACTAATACGTGTATTTCTTGTGCTTCAGCATCAATCGCATTTTCTACCAATTCCTTTATCACAGATGCCGGACGCTGAATCACCTCTCCGGCAGCAATCTGATTGGCAACCGA
>USSR01000680.1 GCA_900557355.1 uncultured Bacteroides sp. | reverse complement strand
GATTCGATTGGGAAAATACGTTCTACGCCTATGGTACCGGACATCTTGCGTACAGTGAAACGCTTCTTGTCTCCGTGACCGGCAATCTTGATAACAACACCACGGTACAACTGTACACGTTCTTTGTTACCTTCGACAATACGATATGCTACTGTAACAGTGTCACCTGCTTTGAAGCTCGGGTGTTGTTTACCGGTAGCAAATGCTTCTTCTGCAATTTTAATTAAATCCATTGTTATTGTTCTTAAATTGTTTGATCGTTACAACGCAACATACCAGGCTTCTCTCTGGGTCCTGACAGCGATTGCGCGAAAGCGGTGCAAAGGAACGAATTATTCGGCAGATACACAAATAATTCGCTCATTTTTTACTTAGCGGCGATCACCCGAAGAACGGCGGGAAGTGTTACTGGAAGAACTGTTCTCTTTACGTTCCGTACCCGGCTTGGTAGTGGTGCTACGGCGAGTAGTGTTCGTTTTGCTTTTCGTTTCACTGCTGCGATTGCTGCGGGAATTATTACTGTTACTGCGGGAACCGCTATTGTTGCGCGTGCTGTTATCTGTTCTGCGCGTAGTGCTACTATTGCTGCGTGAGCTATTATTAGTATTGGTAGTAGCATTACTGTTTGTACTTTCACGACGGGTAGTACCGGTAGTGGCAGAGCGGTTATTATTGGAACTGCTACGACGGGTAGTGTATACATCGTCTCTTGCCGGTGCACGATTGGAACCCGGACGTACAGTTACAGAACCGAAATCCGAACGGCGGTGCGTAGTATAGGATTTAGTATCACGGATGCGGTACGAACCGTTATAGAACGGATGTTTGTAACGTCCACGATAATAGCTTGTATTATTATAATGTGTACGATAGTGCCCACCTGCGTAGGTACGATAATGATATGGTCGAGGGAAATAGAAATGATTGTGATTGGTATACGTGATGTAAACACGGAAGTACCAACGGTTTCCACTGGTATAGATGGGGCGGTAGAAATACTCTGCCTGCATAAAGCGAGCATACTGCCTGCTGCTAAGCACCCAGCGGAGATCGTCATTTCGTACATCCAGATAATCATAATAACGATTGAGCGCCCACTCATTGCCATACAATACATCATCCATCAGATAGCGTATGCCGGAAATGAAATCATAATTGATTTCATACACATCATTGTATTGCTCGGTGTTCAGATTCAACTCATAAGCCATTTTATCGGTGAGGAAACGGGTTTCCTTACGTACTTTGCTATTACTCATAGCGTCGGTGCCTGCACTGCAAACAGCAGTACTCAAAGTGGCAAACAGGATAAATAATATTCGTTTCATGGTAGCGTTTTTTACTTAGTTCATGAATATCTATTCTTTATTGAAAACAAAAATAGGGGAAGATTATCCCCTATCCGCTTGTTTCTCTCTATTCTTATATAGGGATTTCCCTAATCAGTTTAGGACTTCGGGGAAGTTACCAACACAATACCATCTCCCGGCAAGAGGATGAGATGCTTTTTATAAAGATCGCCCACTCCTTTCTTAAAGGTCTTCTTACTCACCCCAAAGGTAGAGTAGATTTCATCTGCCGGACTTTTATCATTCAATGCAATCCGTCCGCCATTATCCTTGATGTATTGCAACAGGGTTTTCGAAAAATCGTCTACCTTCTCGAAACCGGGTTTCTGGAGTATCAGGTCTATCTTGCCATCTTCGCGTATCTGCTTGATAAAAGCTTTCACCCGGTCGCCCGTGTGCAGGGACTGGAATATTTCACTATCATAGAGCAAACCGCTGTACATATTTTCAATGATTGCCTTGAAACCTAAATCCGTCTTTTGCCAGATCAGTATATCTACTTCATCCCCCGCCTGATAAGGGGCAGCCTCCTTGGAAAGATAGCGATCCACTTTGGCAGAAGCTACGATGCGGTAACTTTCATCATCCAGATGAGCATGAATGACATACTTCTTCCCAACCTGCATCTTCATCTTTTGTTCACGGAAAGGAACGAAAAGGTCTTTCATCAATCCCCAATTCAAGAATGCCCCGTACTCATTTACCCATGCCACTTCCAGACAGGCAAATTCGCCCACCTGCACCAGCGGGGTCAGCGTGGTGGCAACAAGGCGTTCCTCGTTATCCAAGTATATAAATACATTCAGTAAGTCTCCCGGCTGGCAACCTTCGGGCACATAGCGCAAGGGAAGCAGGATTTCTCCGTCTTCACCACCATCCAGATACATGCCAAACTCTACTTCTTTGACTACCTCCAAGACATTGTATTTTCCTAATTCGATGCTCATAATTTCTTTTCCTTTGGGGCAAAGGTAATGCAAACCGAAAGCAGTACAAAATAAGCTTGCTTATTTTTAACGCTAAGATACAGCTAATCTTCGCTTTTGAACAAAGATTAGATATAAGGAATAACTTTTTAATCTAAACCATAACTTTTTTCTATGAACAATTCTCCTGGAAAACAGTTATTTTTGTACCGCGAAATCAGAAATGAGAGAAATAATATTCACCTTTAAATACATAAAAGTTATGGAATTTCTAACAAACGAAAAACTTACGATTGTAGGAGCTGCCGGCATGATCGGCTCTAACATGGCACAGACTGCCATTATGATGCACTTGACACCAAACATTTGTCTGTATGATCCTTACGGCCCGGGCTTGGAAGGTGTAGCGGAAGAAATGTTCCACTGCGGTTTCGAAGGACTGAACCTCACTTACACTTCCGATATCAAAGAAGCACTGACAGATGCCAAATACATCGTATCTTCGGGTGGTGCTGCCCGCAAAGCCGGCATGACACGTGAAGACTTATTGAAAGGCAACGCCGCCATCGCCGAGGAATTCGGTAAGAATGTAAAGGCTTACTGTCCGGATGTGAAACATGTAGTGGTAATCTTCAATCCAGCTGACATCACCGGGTTGATTACCCTGTTGTACTCCGGCCTGAAACCTTCACAGGTAACTACCCTTGCCGCTCTCGATAGTACTCGCCTACGCAGCGAACTTGCCAAGCATTTCCACATTTCTCCCGATAAGGTGGAGAACTGCCGTACCTATGGTGGCCACGGAGAACAAATGGCTGTTTATGCTTCCACTGCAAAAGTAGACGGTAAACCTTTGTTGGAAATCATCGGTACTCCTGCTCTCACAGCCGAGCAATGGGCTGAAATTCAAAGCAAGGTAACCAAGGGTGGTGCCAATATTATCAATCTTCGCGGACGCTCTTCTTTCCAAAGCCCTGCGTACGTATCCATAGAGATGATTGCCGCTGCTATGGGTGGCAAACCGTTCCGCTGGCCTGCAGGTACCTATGTACACAGCCACGGTTTCGACCACATCATGATGGCTATGGAAACAGAAATCACCAAAGACGGCGTACATTACAAAGAACTGAAAGGTACTCCGGAAGAAGAAGCCAAACTGAAGGAGAGCTATGCACACCTTTGCAAGCTGCGCGACGAAGTAATCGGAATGGGTGTACTTCCTGAAATAAAGGATTGGAAAAGCATCAACCCGAATATTGATTAATATAACGTTCTAAAAATAAAAAGGTATAAATGTATGTGTGCCCAATAAGAAAAATATATTTTCCCAGTAGGAAAAAAAAATTAGGCAATAGGCTAATAATTTATTGGGAAATAAACACAAACCTAACCAGAGATTCCCTCTTGCGTCAGCAGAAGCCGAAGGCAAGGGGGATTTTTCTTTTATTTTTTCAGAAATCCTTTGGCTGTATTAAAAAAACTATTTATCTTTGCACCCGCAAACGAAGAAGGTGCCATAGCTCAGTTGGTAGAGCAAAGGACTGAA
>USSR01000679.1 GCA_900557355.1 uncultured Bacteroides sp. | reverse complement strand
CCTACTCCCCAAGGTGGAAAGAACATCGTATGCGGTATCTTCCTGAATGCCGATGCCTACAATTACCGGGCTGTCAATTGCAAATGGATGGCAGGCGAAGGCTCCTATATGTATGATGTCAAATTCAGCGGGCACGATAAAGCCCGTTTCTTCCACAACGGACAAAGTGCGGTCAATCCTTTGGAGAAACCTATGTCCATCACTCCGGAAACTCACGACCTCATTACCCGTGCCTGGGACAACCAGCATTGGAGCCTATGGATTACAAACGGAGGAGGAGGCTCATTCCGGGATATATGGACAGCCAACGAATATAGTTCGGCAGGACTGTACATCAGTCATACAGATACCCCGGGACGTATTTACGGAATGTCTTTAGAGCATCATTTACGCAATGAAGCCATCTTCCGCAATGTTGCCAACTGGAAAATCTACGACTTCCAGTTTGAAGTGGAAGCAGAAGGCATCGATACGCAACCTTTGGACCTGATAGACTGCAAGAACCTGACTTTTGCCAATTTCTATTCCTATCGCGTATCGCGCATGTTGAAATCCTATCCGTCGGCTATACGCACCTGGAATTGCAAGGATATTGAGTTTCTGAATGTTCACAACTATGCACATGCCCGCGTAAAGTTCACTTCCAATGCCAGCCTTTACGATGTCAATACCCACCGGGAAGCACGCCGTTGGGAACTGGCACGCCTTTCATTGACCGGCAAGGAAAACCGTAAATACCCATTGAGCCAGGAAAAAGGAAAAGCCGAACTTGTAGTCACCGGATTTGAGTTCATTGACGGACTGGCACAAGACAGCCGGGGAAATATATATTTCTGCGAGCATCGCATGCGCCGCATCTATAAATTGGATGCCCGAAGCGGGCAGGTAACTTCTATTGCCGATTTCCCCTGGAACGCAGTAGCACTGGCATGCGATACACAAGACAACTTGATTGTCGTTACCAAATACATCTCCCAACCCGGCTATAATAATGACGATACCCGTAACGGCAACCGTCCTCTATTCGGCTGGAAAGGTTCGGGAGGGCTGTGGGGCTTCAATTATGTTCCTAAGCTTTACGCAATACGTCCCGATAATCCGGATGAAAGTTTCCAAGTTTTACCGTTAGTGGATATGAAGCAATTTGCTGCACCGCAACAAATTTATTATCCGGGTAATAGAACCATCACTCAAAGCGAGTATTACAACGGAAGAAAGCCGGAACAATGTTTTGTTGCTCCCGACGGTGTAACCATCATTCCGAATTACGAAGATTTATTCCGTTGTTCATCTCTGGTTAAGGCAGTACCGGGCAAAACAGTCTATACATTGGATGAATATCACCAACGCGTAATCCATGCGGATGTAGATGCCCAAGGCTTCTTGCAAAACTGTCGCATATTTGCCGACGGAGGCGACCGGAGCGTAGTTACGGACTCTAAAGGCAACGTATATGTAGCCAACGGAGACATTTCCATATTCTCCCCGTCAGGTGAATCCATAGGTACGTTAGAGGTGCCGGAACGTCCCACGTCTCTACTGATATCAGGAAACAAGCTCTATATCACAGCTCTTTCTTCGCTCTATCAAATAGAGCTTTAACAATAGGATTATCATAATAAGAGATTAGGATTATCAATCATGACAAAGTGATATTTTCATAGGTTAGATTTTTAAGTTTGTAACTAAGGTTGCGATTCAGGTTTAAGTTAAAGAGGCGGATAACTACTTGTTTTTTTTACATCCGCCTCTTTTTTAGTAGTTTTGGCAGTAATATCATTTATAACATATCACCATGGAAAGAGAGAAAAATACACTCCTGCAAAAGGCCTGCCATTGGATGGCTGCCGTTATTATATCCTTATTTGTCCTGCCCCCTGTCCACGCCCAACGCCAAACCCAAACCATCAACGACAGCTGGAAGTTCCTCAAAGGAGAATGCACCGCAGCAGCCGACAGCGCCTTTGACGACAGCAAATGGACATCCATCCATCTGCCCCATACCTGGAATACCGATGCTTATACCGAAAAGGATTACTACCGCGGCACCGGTTGGTATCGCCGACAACTGACCTTGCCTCAGGGCTGGAAAGAGAAACAGATTATCCTGAGACTGGATGCTGCCAGCAAAGCAGCCACCATCTATATCAATGGCAAAAACGTAGGTGAGCATGCCGGAGGATATACCGCCTGCTCATTCAACATCACGCCGTTCCTCTCTTTCGACACACCCAACACGCTGGCCATATGCGTGGATAATGCCCGCCAGGATATTGCTCCCATCTCCGGAGACTTCACTTTCTTTGGAGGTATCTACCGGGATGTTTGGCTTACGGCGGTTCCCAACCAACACTTCAACCTGACGAACCACAGCTCGGACGGGCTGTTTATCAGCACGCCGCAAGTGTCTGAAGAACGAGGCATCATTTCCATCCGCGGTGAAGTAAAGAACGATGCGAAGGAAAAAGCAACACTGGAACTGACGCACACTATCTACCGTCCTGACGGCACCCTGCTACAAACACTCAAGAAGAATATACAGCTAAAAGCCGGAGAAACCTACGCTTTCAGCAACGAGGCAACCCCGGTGTTGAAACCTGAATTGTGGACTCCTGAAACGCCCCGCCTCTACCGCGTAGAAACAACCCTGCGCAACCGTAAGACCAAAACCTTGCTGGACCAAAGCAATCATTACACCGCTTTCCGCTGGTTCCGGTTCGACGGAGATGAGGGTTTCTTCCTCAACGGAAAGCCCTATAAACTGCGCGGTATCTGTCGCCATCAAGACCAGAAGCCCATAGGTCCCGCGCTGACAGACGAGATGCACCGGAGAGACTTCCTGCTGATGAAAGAGATGGGAGCCAATTTTATCCGCATCTCCCACTATCCGCAAGACGATGCCCTGCTGGAGATGTGCGACAAGCTGGGTATGCTGGCATGGGAAGAGATTCCCATTATAGACATTGTGCCCAATACGCCGGGTTATGGAGATAACTGCGAACGAAACTTGCGGGAAATGATTCGCCAGCACTACAACCACCCTTCTATCATCACCTGGGGATATATGAACGAAATATTGCTCGTAACCCAACGGAAGTACAAAACCGAAGCGGAACTGAAGCCGGTACTGGAACGCACACTGGCACTGGCCAACAGGCTGGAACGGGTACTGAAAGAAGAAGATAGCACCCGCATAAGCACCATGGCATTCCACGGCAGCAACAGCTACAACGAAACCGGATTAAGCAAAATCACCGATATTGTAGGCTGGAACTTATACCAGGGATGGTATGGGGGTGACCTCACGGGCTTTGAGAAGTTCCTGGCACAACAACACCAAAACCATCCCACTCACCCGATGATTGTAAGCGAATATGGTGCAGGTTCGGACAAGCGATTACATTCGCTGCATCCGCGTGCTTTTGACTTCAGCATCGAATACCAGCAGAAGTACCTCGAACACTATTTGCCGGTATTGGAAGATACACCTTATATCTGCGGCGGCACGCACTGGAACTTTATCGACTTCTCTTCTGCCCTGCGAGACGAATCCATGCCACGCATCAACAATAAAGGGCTGGTTTATGCCGACCGTACCCCGAAAGATGTATATCACTACTATCAGGCAGCTTGGCGCAAGGACATTCCGGTGCTACATATTGCCAGCCGCGACTGGACAGACCGTGCCGGCGTGCAGCAAGGCAATGCTCCCGTATATCTGCCGGTCAAGATATACACCAACCTTTCTGAGGTAGAGCTGTTTATCGACGGTATTTCATTGGGAAAGCAGAAAACAGAGAACTACACGGCCACCTTCGAAGTTCCATTTTCTAA
>USSR01000678.1 GCA_900557355.1 uncultured Bacteroides sp. | reverse complement strand
CCCACTGACCGATGAAGCCAGTATAAGAAGGAACAATGACTTCCTGCACATACTTGCCTACGCGGAATATCCCCTTCACATCTTTATCAGAAGCGGCAGCAGCAAGGATATAGAGTCTGTTATAAGTACAGTCGGCGGGCAGTTTCAGTACATTGCCCTTGCAAGCCATACCATTCAGCTCTTCACGTGTCTCCAATTTGAAAGGCACTCCATGCACATTCATCTCGGCAGGTATCAATTCAGCAGCATAAGAATAACCAGACTCAAAGTTGGCAGCAGCCTTGAACTCGTTCCAACTGAAGCACTTCTTATCATAAACAAGGGGCAATGGTTCGGCCACCGTCTGCACCTTTTTATTGGAAGCGAAACGTACCTTGTAGGTCTTAATGCTGTTTGGATTGACTGACACTTCCAAGCGATTTCCACTGAATGTAGCCTTACCGATGGTCTTTTCCGTACCATCTGCTTCTACAGCAGCCACAAGGTTGTCGGCAAAGACAATCGAGGCTTTCTGCGCCTGCTTGCCTGCAGCTTCATACACGCGTACCACATATTCATCTGAACTTTCGGCTTTCTTTAAGGCTTTAATAAGTACATTCCGGTTATCGGAAAAAGCCAATGAATAGCTCTTACCTAATTCGCCGCGATGCTTTCCAACAACGAACGCCTTGATGCGCTGGTTCAGCAGTTCAGCATTCTCGCGGGTTTGAACTACATCCAAAGCGCCCACATGACCTACCAAGCTGTAAGTAAAGGTATGGTGACCGAAGTCCTGACGATCTTGATAAGCATAGTTCTTTTTTGTCTTCGGAGTGTGCAGCAAAGTGAGACGCAGGGTGTTGTTATCAGGCTTGTCCCAGCCATATTTGCTGTCGTTCATGATGGAAACGCCATAAGAACCGTTAGCGTCCGTTAAATCTGCCCAATATTGAGCATATACTTCGTAAGCGGTCAAGATGTTGTTTCCTCTCTGCACGCTGCCTACGCCCAAGTCGTAAGTGGCCACCTCATTATTCAAATTGAGGGGAAACTCAGCCTTCAACAGAGCGTTGGTAGACTGCCAGTCCACTTCGTTAGTAAAGTCAATGCGGTGGGCCAATACACCTTCATACAAATGGATGTACTGGCGGAAAAAAGAATCATCGTGACGTTTCTCCACGCAGAGAGTCTTACGTAATGCGCCGTTTTCGCAAAGAGTCACTTTCACATCCTCGGTGATGGAGATAGGAGTAGCGTCCACAGTCTCTTTCAATATCTCCCATGCCGGCCATTCGAATGACTTGTTTTCAGTGAAGAGGGCTAAACGAATAGCCTTACCAGCCTTTACCAATTCCTTGTTGTTTCTCTTGTCAAACAGTGAAGTAATGTCACCGTTCTCATTCAATGTCAGTTTGTAGAACGAATTTTCAACACTTGCAGCTTCAACAGCAGGCATCTCTTTTCCTTCGCCGGAGAGGCGGACATCGTAAACTGCGTATCCATTGGCGGGTACAGTGGCTTCTACTAACAAGCGGACCTTTCCATCAGTATATGAAACCAACTGAGAAACCACCAACTTGCCTTGTTCGTTATATCCAGCCCCACTTTTGGGAAAACGGGAAGCCTCCACTTCGATGATCACCACATCTGCAGCCTTGAAGCCCGAAGCGTTATAGAGCACTACGGGAATCCCCTTGACACGAGTATCAAGCTTGCCTGCCACACTTCCCACAGAATGAGTCAGGATACCGGAGAACTGTTTCAGAGAGAGAAGTTCATCGTTCCAAGAAAATTCATAGGCACGGGGAATGCTGGTACCAGTCAAATCATCGTGGAATTGGTGGAATATGAAGCGCTGCCAAGACTCCGTCAGGCTTGTGCGAGGATATCCGCCCCCCCCAAAAAGGGCAGCAGCCACAGAAGCACGTTCAGCGGCATCACCCAAAAGTTCATTTTGACGATTATAGAGTTTCATAGCAGCCTGTGAAGTGTAGCAGCCGGTTCCATGAACGTCCATCAGCAATTCACCGTCAAATACGGGGAGCTCGGGATGGCTGCCATAGGGCTGGTAATCCTTGAACAACTGGTCACTGGCTGCACTGATAATCTTCAACGGACCGTCTCCCTTGATACCTTTCTCCACGGAAGCCACAGAAGCGATGGTAGGTGAACCGCCCACATCACCTGTTCCATAGTAGCGGTAAACGGTATTCAGGGGAGTGCATTTGGAGAGTTCCATCAAATATTTATTTTCTGAAAGGTCTTCATTATCCCAACGACGACCGTAATCATATCCGTGAGCCAGCATGACGGACGCTCCATCCACTCCTTTCCACAGTCCGATGGTAAAGGGATGCTTGCTCTTACCGTAGAAAGGATTGTTACGCCAATCCAGCTTCTGTGAAGAGAAACCTATCAGTCCACAATGGGCAGCAACAGTAGGCAATGTCCAACCGAATCCGAAGCAATCGGGAAGGAAGATGTCGGTACTTTCTACCCCCAGCTCCTTACGATAGAACTCCTGCCCCAGCATAATGTTGCGAATAAACGATTCAACAGACGGCACCAAAGTGTCGGTAGCATCCCAACTGGCCCCACTCACATGCCATCGACCTGCCTTTACAAAAGCCTTCATCAGTTCATATTCACGAGGATAATATTCCTTCATCCAAGCATATTTCACTCCACCTTCAAAATTAAAGATATAGTCGGGGTACTGGTTCAAAAGGAAAAGGTTCTGATTCAAGGTATTCCAAACATAATCCTTAATAGTAGTCTGAATGTCCCAGTTCCACTGCGTGTCCAAGTGGGCATCTGCCACCATGTACGCTTTTGCTTTCTTCGGTGCAACGGTCTGAGCCGATAATTGTCCTCCTGCAACGGCCAACATCACGGCTCCCGCTATCAGATGGGTCTTCCCCATCAGTATTCGTCTCTTTTTCATGGTTTTGTTATTATTGTTTTTTCGTAAAAGATAATGTCAATTCGATATAAACCACCGCATTCTTTGTTATAAATGTGCTGCCTCCTCTAGCCGCAAACCGCTCTTTCACCTTCTCTCTTTAGCCTCCATCCGGCAACAATAGTTTTCTGACATGTGGAATGTTGGTAACAAAAATAGCCCATCCTTCACTCTCATACTGTACAGATTCGCGACATAGATATGTAAAAAGTCGTCTGTGGCATGATTTTATATATTTATGTCATAAATAGCATACATTTCCTACAGAATACAAACTACTTTTGTATATTGTAAAAATCCAAAAGCTAAGAACATGAAAAAACAATTCCTACTCTCGGCAGTTCTCTGCCTCTCACTGACCGCTTTCGGACAGAAAGTACATCAACTGGCCTCACCCAGCGGAAACATCCGCATCTCAGTGGTGGAGCTGACCGATCAAATCCAATATGATGTAACCCAAGGAAATCAAACACTGATGGACAACTGTGTCATTGGTCTGGAAACTACCAACCACCAGCTGGGCATCCATCCTAAACTAAACAAAGTAGTACGCCAAAATGTAAACGAGGAACTGACTCCCATCGTACCCCTGAAATTCTCTACTATAACCAACCGCTACAACCAATTGCTACTGAAGTTTAAAGGAGGCTATTCAGTAGAGTTCCGTGCCTTTGATGACGGATTCGCCTACCGCTTCCTTACTGACCTGAAAGGCGAGCAAGAAATAATGAATGAAATCCTCCGCCTGAACTTTGTGGATGATTGCCTGCTACATCTTCAGCAACCTGACGGCTTTAAGACTTCCTATGAAGAAGAATATCGCCACCAAACAAGCAGCGAGTGGAAAAACTCCAATCGCATGGCTCTGCTTCCCCTTTTAGCCAGCACACCCAAAGGTGACAAAATCCTCATG
>USSR01000677.1 GCA_900557355.1 uncultured Bacteroides sp. | reverse complement strand
TTTGAGGTAAAAGTCATGAAGCTGACGGGGGAAGTTCTCAACAGCTACAAGCGGAATGTGATAGTGGATGCCAATAGCAGCAAGGCGCTTTTCTCCGTCCCACTGGATGAAGCCCTGAAAGGAGTACGCAAAGAAGACGTCTTCATCCATGCCGTTCTCTTGACGGATAAAGGGAATAGCAACTATACCAACAACTACTTCCTGGTGAAGCAAAAAGAGGTGAACTATCCCAAGGCCCAACTTGCAACCAGTGTACAGCCCATTGAAGGAGGTTTTGAAGTAACGCTTAGTAGTGATAACTTCGCCCGTGCCGTCTTCATTGCTACCGGAGACGCAAACAGCTCCTTCAGCGACAACTATTTCGATATACTTCCCGGAAGTTCAGTTAAGGTGGAAGTCTACACAGACTTACCGATGGCGACGTTTGAAAAACAATTGAAGGTGGTGTCTCTGAGCGATGAATACTAAGACACGCAAATGAGTAGTTGGATTTGATTCATAACGGATAAGATAAGGAGTAAAGTTACGAGCTACAAACTTGAATCAAATGATATTCGTCATAGGCAAAGATATACTTTCAGCTTATTGAACGTATTCGGAAAGCTTTGTGAACACGTTCTCTAAGCTTTCTGAATGTGTTCACAAAGCTTAGAGAATAAACTATTCATATATAGACGATTACAAGACTTGCATTTACCGGTTTCCGGATGTTATAAACTAAAGGCATTATCATCCCAATACAACAACAAAGATTCAAATAGGATAGGTTGAAAACTATACTTTGCCTTATTGTTTTTATCCTTTTGCCAGTAACAAAACTTCGTCCTCCAATTGCGGGACGTACGGTTTCCAATCGGGGGCTGCACGGCCCGCAAGTGGAAACCGGACAGCCCGCAATTGAGAAACGAGGTTTTGCCTATGGCATAACATCATTTTCTTTAAAGCAAAAGGGGAAAAGGAAAGGGGCAATGGGGGATTAGTAACGGAGAATTGCCTCTTTAAACACGCATATCGTAAAAAAGATTGCCACTGTTTACTGACTTTTCGAAGAAGAAAGGGCTAAATATCCTCTATTTACTTGAGAAAAAGGGATATTTGCACATAAACTGGCAAGATGCACATAAAGCATTCACAATAGCTGATAATAAATAAGTTACAGAGTAATCCATGCACTTCAAGGCATGTTTCGGGGTGTAGGCAGAAGATTTCATACATCTGCCTACACCCTTTTACATCTCCGATATCTAATTGACAATCAATAGAAAGCGGACATTGGTGTAGGATGTAGGCAAAGTATGACAAAAAACATATTTAGAATTGATAGTTATAACCTGTCATTTATCAAAAGACAATTCATACCTATCGCGTCTCTTTCAAAGCTGCATCCAAATCGATACCCAAAGCTTTGGCTACACCTGTGCCATAAGCCGGGTCTGCTTTATAGCAGTTGCGCACGTGGCGCTGCTTGATGAAGAGTTCGGCATCACCCATGGCGCGGGCAGTGTTTTCAAACAACAGTTGTTGCTCGTCCGCAGGCATCAGTCGGAACAAGTCGCCCGGCTGGCTGTAGTAATCATCATCATATTCACGCTCGTTGTAGTTATAGACGTCGCCATGAACCTTCAAAGGCGGTTCTTTCTTCTCGGGAGAATCCTGCCATTCGCCATAACTGTTCGGTTCATAACTTTTGGCTGAACCATAGTTACCATCTACGCGCATGGCGCCGTCACGATGGTAGGCATGGAACGGACAACGGGGCTTGTTCACCGGAATCTGTTCTGAGTTTACACCCAAGCGATAGCGTTGGGCATCGCCATAAGAGAAGAGGCGGCCTTGTAGCATCTTGTCGGGAGAGAAGCCGATACCTTCTACAATATTCTGGGGGTTGAAGGCAGCTTGTTCCACTTCGGCGAAGTAGTTTTCGGGATTACGGTTCAGTTCCAGGATACCTACATCCTGCAACGGAAAATCTTTATGCGGCCAAACCTTCGTCAGGTCGAATGGATTGATGCGGTAATGATCCGCTTCTTCCTCGGTCATTAATTGAATCTGGAACTTCCACTTCGGGAAATCGCCTTTCTCGATGCTCTCGTACAAATCCCGTTGATGCGATTCGCGGTCTTTGGCAATGATGGCTTCGGCTTCCTGGTCGGTCAGGTTTTTAATGCCTTGCAGGGTGCGCAGGTGGAACTTCACCCAGATGCGTTTGTTATCGGCATTGATGAAGCTATAGGTATGACTGCCGAAACCGTGCATGTGGCGGTAGGAATAAGGAATGCCACGGGGGCTCATGGTGATGGTCACTTGATGGAGAGATTCGGGCAGAAGGGTCCAGAAATCCCAGTTATTGTTCGGACTGCGCATATTGGTGCGCGGGTCGCGCTTGACGGCGTGATTCAGGTCAGGAAATTTCAACGGGTCACGCAGGAAGAATACGGGGGTATTATTTCCTACCAGGTCCCAGTTGCCTTCTTCAGTATAGAACTTCATTGCAAAACCACGGATGTCACGCTCGGCATCGGCAGCCCCGCGCTCACCGGCCACGGTAGAGAAACGGACAAAGCACTCCGTCTGCTTGCCTACTTCGCTGAAGATGGCGGCACGGGTGTACTTCGTAATGTCATGTGTCACGGTAAACGTGCCATAAGCACCGGAGCCTTTGGCATGCATACGTCTTTCGGGAATCACTTCACGGTCAAAGTGGGCGAGTTTCTCAAGAAACCAAGGGTCTTGCATCATGACCGGACCACGTTGTCCGGCTGTCTGGGTGTTCTGATTGTCGGCGATTGGTCGACCATTAGCAGCGGTTAGTTTTTTCTCTTCCATGGGATTTTGTTTAATGAATGAATTATTATGTAACAAAAGTAGCTCTTCTTAGGTTTACCTCCAACCGACAAAATCTATACACTGATAGACAAAATCTATGTATCTCACAAATATAGGTAATTTCTTGGGAATTCGTACCTTTGCAATCCCTAAAAGAATTGTATGAAACATCTATTTTATCTTTTAATAACCTTCTGGTTCATCCCCCTCGCAGCACAACAAAGCCAGACTGCCCGCCACATGGAAAATCTCGGTTTCGTAAACATTGCCGAAGCGGACAGCACCATTGCCATCGACCTGATGTATACACGTGCCGATAACTTCACCGGACAGGTGTTATACGAAGATTTGCATGAGGCCTATCTGCACCCCGATGCCCTGAAAGGACTGCTACGGGCACAGCAGGAATTAAAGAAGCGGCATCCCCGCTACCGCCTGATTGTTTACGACGCCGCCCGCCCCATGAGCGTACAACAAAAGATGTGGAACGTGGTGAAAGGCACTTCCAAATATATCTACGTCTCCAACCCGGCACGTGGCGGCGGACTACATAACTACGGTCTGGCAGTAGACATCAGCATACTGGATGAAGCGGGAGTCCCTCTGCCGATGGGCACGAAAGTAGACCATCTGGGTCCCGAAGCCCATATCACGAACGAAGCCGCCCTGGTGCAAAGCGGAAAAATGACGAAACAGGAACAAGAGAACCGCCAACTGTTGCGCACCGTTATGCGTGCCGCAGGTTTCCGCACTCTGCCCAGTGAATGGTGGCACTTCAACTGGTGCAGCCGTCAGGAAGCCAAACAAAAATACAGGGTTATACCGTAAAAATCCCCTATATTCCTTATATTTGTGCAGAGAAACCAGGTAAAAACTCATACCGGAACAACTATGAAACAAGCTCTCAAACTTATATTTTCCACCCTGTTCGGTGCATGCATCGGCTTTGGTGCAGTGGTGCTTTGCATTACATTCTTTACGGAAACCACACTCAGTGAATTCTTCGGCAACATGGGGAATGTACAGCTAAGCAGATTA
>USSR01000676.1 GCA_900557355.1 uncultured Bacteroides sp. | reverse complement strand
CCGCATAATTATTATTCATTTCATGGGCATCGGAGATTTCACGCCACAAATCTACTTGCGTATCATCTTTCTCTAATGCTTTTCCATATTCTATAATAGCTTCATCATATTTCTTCAATGCACTTAGTAAAGCGCCATAATAACGGTAATCCAAATAAGAATAGTCTGCATGGTCCGAAGCATTAAAGAAAGCATCAGCAGCCTTCTCGGCATCTTCATAGCGTTTCAGGTCCGTATTGTTATACATGACAAGGCGGTTGAAAGCAGCGTGACGGGCATTCTTCTGCAGGCCTTTCTGAGCAACCTGCAATGACTTCTCAAAATCATGGTTCAGGAACAGTGCAAAAGCATATTTTAGCATATCATCTTCCGTAGCAAGAGGCGTATCGATGAACTTAGCATACATTTCAGCAGCCTTGCCGAAACGATTGCTGGAATAGTATACCTCGGTCAGTTCCCTATCGGCTTCCAGGCAATTCGGATCCACAGCTTTGAGTTGTTCCAACTTCTCAATGGCTAGTGCAGGACTGGCAGACTTATAAGCCTGTGCATACTTCAGATAAGCCTCCTTACAATTCGGATCAAAATAGATGGCTTGCTCATAAAGCTGGCAAGCTTGCCCTATATCTTTTTGTGCAAGAGCAATATCACCCTCCAACACAGATACCTTGGGATCTTTATTATCGGCTTTCTTTGCCATTGCCAGGTACTCCTGAGCTTCGGTAAGCTTTCCGGCATCCAGATAAACATGGGCTACAGAAGTTACAAGATCCACATTCTTTTTGTTTTTCCCTTTCAGCAATCCCCCTACTTCTTCAGAAGCTTGTGCAGGATTTGTCTGAATCAGGCTTTTCATTTTATCTACCCCAGCCTGCCATTCAGGTATAGGCGTTTGCGCGGAAAGTGTGCCGGCCAACAGCAACGCTCCCATACTAAGAACTAACATCGTTTTCATAATAGCATTCATTTTAGTTATTTATCTTTTATATTCACCACCCGCACCGGTTGGGTAGCAGGCACTAATCCCGACTTTAAAATAATCCGCTGTCCCCGGTCGGAAGAGAGGAAAGAGGCAAATCCCCACGGAAGAGCGCTCCGCGGATCGTTCAACAGGACATAGATGCTGCGTGTCAACGGATAATCACCGTAAAACAAATATGCCTGATAGGGTTTGAAACTGTTTTCCGGCGTTGCCTTGTCGGCAGCGCTGACGGACATCACCCGTACTTCTTTGCTGAAGGAGAGTCCAGTACTGTCATTGCGGTCGCTCAGCCAATTCACGCCGATAATACCGATAGCATCAGGAGTCTTTGACACAAAGTCAATGACCTCTCTATTGGTCTTCAACGCCTTTATCTGGTCTGACAGTGGAGCACCCTTACAAATAGAATCTACAGCAAAACGAACGGTACTGGAATTCTTGTTATCAAATACCAGACGAATATCTTTCAGCTGAGATGCCGGATAAATTTCTCTCCATTGTGTAGTCTTTCCCGTCAGGATATCGCGAATATCATTCACGGTAATTAGCGTATCAGGATTATCTTTATTGGTAATCAACGCTAACCCATCCGTAGCAATCTTTATCTCCTGCGGGAAGAACTTCCGGCTGTTGAAAGAGTTCATCTCCTCCGGTGTCAGTCTGCGGCTGGTGATTGCCAACCGTAAACTGTCCTTGAGCAATAGATTGACGGCTTCTACTTCCGTCACATAACGGGGCACAATTCCCGCCAAAGGAAATATACCTTCAAATACGTCCACCTCTTCCTGCACTATAGGCTGGAAACTTTCGTCCGCAGCAATCGCTATCACGCCAGAAGTGTACGTATCCGTCAGTCCGTCCTTAGGCTTACTTTGGCAGGCAGACACCAAAACCAGTATCACCGCCAAACCTAAAAGTTGAAGTCGTTTCACCGTTTTCATGACACACACATTATTATTGCAACTTAAACACAACTGGTATCGTATACTTCACCGACACTGCTTTACCATTTTGCTTACCGGGAATCCACCTAGGCATAGACATGATCACACGGACAGCTTCTTTGTCCAGGTAAGGATCTACACCTCTCAGTACATTCACATCACGTACACGTCCGTCGGCACCCACCACAAACTGACAAGTTACACGGCCTTGTGTTCCGTTTTCCTGAGCGATAGTCGGATACTTCATGTTCTTGCTGATGAACTGCATCATCTCTGTCTGACCACCGGGGAACTGAGGCATTTGCTCTACCATATCGAAAACTTTTTCAGGTTCCGGTTCAGCCTGGGTAACCACTTGTTTCAGGTCGGCAATATCCTTACCATGCTCTTCGTCATTACCTTTCACGTCAGCGATAGAAATAGTCACCTTCGTTTCCGCCAATTCATGCTGGCTCTTTATTTCATCCTCATCTCTCACTTCCTCGTCTTTCTTGATGACGGGAGCCGTGAATTTGATAGAACTCTTCAGTGCAGGAGGCGGGGGAGCAACCGGCTCCACTCTTTTCATTTCTTCCTGCTTAATTTCCGGTTCTTCCAATTGAGATAAGGTAGTCACCTCGGTCATCACTTCTTTCTGTTTCGGTGTAGCCATCTTGATCAAGGTAGGGATACTGAACCCTATCAATGCGATGACAATCACCAGTATCACAGCAATATTATGACGCTTCGGAGATTTCTCTCTTAACTGATAAGCACCGTAAGCCTTATTCTTGCCACTGAATATCAGGTCACACCATTCCGAAGAACTTAAATCTACTTTAGCCATATTCTTACTTTTTTAGGTGTTACACATTATTCGGCAATGTTCTGCGACAATTCTCCCTTGCTATCATAGTTCTTTATCAGGAACTCATCGGCTTCGGCGATATCCGTAATCACATACTTACCTATATTACATATCTGCATTTCATCGAGTGCATCAATCAGATTCATGTACGAAGCATCATCAGTGGCTTTGATAATTACAGTCGGGGTATCCTTTCCGCTCTTAATTTCACCCAGTTTCTTCGTAAATTCTTCCTCTGATATCTTAAGATCCAGTTTCTGCTGTTTCAGTTCATTCACTTCATTTACAGCAGCTCTATTACGTTGCAAAAGCATTGCTCTCAGACCGTCCGCTTGGTAGGTTGTTTCCTTCAGCGAACTGTAATCCTTATAGTTGGGCTCTCCATCGTAATAATACAATTTATTGTCACCTCCCAACAGTAATGTGATAGCTTGTGAAGCCTTCACTTTCGACTGCTGTTCTTCTGTGACGTTCTTATCATTGCTCGGCATGCTTATCTCCATTGTCTGAGGCTTACTCAGTGAAGTACAAAGCATAAAGAGCGTAATCAGCAACATATTCATGTCCACCATCGGTGTAAAGTCCACCCTGACGGTCATTTTCTTTTGCTTATTTTTTCCGCCTTTTTTCTTATTGCCGCTTTCTTGTATTTCAGCCATAATATTTCCTTTCTGTTAGTCTTCAGAAGTAGTCTTCAGAGAAGTGATCAGATTATATCTGTTCTCTCTGAGGTCCTGAAGTGAGTTCATCACATTCTTGATCACGGAATAAGGAGTATTGGCATCCGCCTTAATGGCGATACGTAAATCTTTGTTCGCTGCACGGGCATTGCGCACCCAGGCTTTGAACTGATTATCGATACTGTCAGTAGGTATCCCCTCATTCTTTAACACAGCGTCTTGCTGATCCTGCGGCAAATCGAGGTACTTCTTCATACTCTTCATCGGCACTCCGAAAGTAGATGCCAATGAGAATTTCTTAGTTTCCTCCGGAGTGAAAGTCACCCCATATTCTTGCCCCATTGCTTCCAGCACCTCGCGCAAGTCAGACTGTTTGTCCAGACTCATAAATACTTTTCCCTCCGGATCGACCAATA
>USSR01000675.1 GCA_900557355.1 uncultured Bacteroides sp. | reverse complement strand
ACACTGTTACTGAGCGTACCGCTATGCATAAGTATACCTTCAATCAGCCGGGGGAAGCGAATTTATTGCTTGATCTGCAGAATGGATTAGTGTTTAATTCGAAGAACATACGGTATCGTGTATTGGAGGGTGAGGTTGAAATGCTTGATAATAAAACGATTGCAGGGTATAACCGCGTTAGGGGATGGGTAGCCCGGTATTTTTATTATATGATAGTGTTTGATAGGCCTTATACTGTGAAAAAAGAATTGCCTCAAGAAGAAGGCGAGAAAGCCAAACGATTTATTTTGGAGTTTGATCTGAAAGAAGGTGAATCTGTTCAAGTGAAGGTGGCGTTGTCTACTGTTGGCATAGAAGGTGCGAAGATGGCTCTGGATAAAGAAAACCCGGGATGGAATTTTGAATCAATAAAAGCCGAGACAAACGGAAAATGGAATGATATGCTCTCTTTGGTTGAAGTAGAGGGTACGGAAGAGGAAAAAATGAACTTTTATACTTCGATGTATCATTTGTTTATACAACCTACTAATATTGCCGATATAGATGGAAAGTATAGAGGGGCTAATGACAGTATTTTTGTTTCTTCTACAGGTTATTACTATTCAACTTTCTCTTTGTGGGATACATATAGGGCTGCACACCCTTTGTATACGCTCCTCGTGCCGGAGAGAGCCGGTGATATGGTTGAAAGTATGATTGCACATAAAGAAGCAAAAGGTTTTCTGCCGATCTGGACATTATGGGGGAAAGAAAATTATTGTATGATAGGAAACCATGCGGTTCCGGTTATTGTAGATGCTTATTTGAAAGGACTTATCACGTCAGACCCGGAGAGAGCGTATGCTGCAATCAAGGAATCATTGACTTTATCACAATTGAATTCAGATTGGGAGGTATATGATAAGTATGGGTATTATCCGTTTGATATTATTGAAAAAGAATCTGTGTCCAGAACACTGGAAAGCGCTTACGACGACTATTGCGCAGCTTTAATGGCTCAAGCTCTTGGAAAGGAAGAGGATTATCGGTTTTTCATGAAACGTGCGGGTTATTATCAGAATCTATTTGATAAACAAACTGGGATGATGCGTGGCAAGGATTCGACAGGAAGTTGGAGAGTTCCATTTAATATGTTTTCACTGTCACATGCAAGTTCACATGGCGGTGACTATACGGAAGGAAATGCCTGGCAATATACTTGGCATGTACAACATGATGTTGAGGGACTGATTTCCCTTATGGGAGGAAAACAAGCATTCAGTACTAAATTGGATTCATTATTTTATCTCCGTTCTGAAAATGCAGTGAATGTGCTCGATGTGACAGGATTGATCGGGCAATATGCTCATGGTAATGAACCCAGTCATCATGTCGCATATCTATATACTTATGTTGATAAAGCCTATAAAACACAGGAGCTTATCAGAGAGATTTTTGATCGTTTCTACCTTCCTGAACCTAGCGGATTGTGTGGAAATGACGATTGTGGACAAATGTCGGCATGGTATATTTTTTCCGCAATGGGATTCTATCCGGTCAATCCGGTGGGTGGGGAATATATAATAGGAGCTCCTCAATTAAAACGTATAGTGTTGCATTTACCGGAGAATAAAACTTTTACGGTAGAAGCAGTCAACCTCTCCAAACAGAATAAATATGTGAAGGCAGTGGCCTTGAATGGACAGGAGATTACCGATTTTCGAATTCAACATAAAGATATTCTGGCTGGCGGACATTTGATTTTCACAATGAGCGACAAACCGGGAAATTAAAAATAGTATATATGAAAAAGATTTGTTTATTAGTTCTATTGACAGTCTCTGCATTAACCATTTGTGCGCAGAAAAAGTTTGTGTTGACTTCGCCGGATGGTGTACTGAAGGCGTATATTAGTATAGGAAAGGAAATAACTTACTCTGTGACTCATGGCACTGATACTGTTCTTTTCCAGTCTGCTATTGCCATGCAGTTGGATAAGGGGCGTACGTTTGGCATAGCATCCCGTTTATCCGGTCATAATGAGAAAGCTGTACGGCAATATCTAAAATCTCCATTTTATAAAAAGAAGGAGATAGAAGATCATTATAATCTTATCCATTTAAAATTTAAGAACGGTTTTAATCTTGAGTTCAGAGCGTATAATGAGGGGATAGCTTATCGATTTATTTCTACATTGGGAGAGGCTTTTACAGTAGAAAATGAAATTGCTACTTTTAACTTGGGTAAAGACAGAAAGGCATTTATTCCTTATGTTCGCAAGAATGTTAAAACGATTGAAGAACAGTTCTATAATACTTTCGAAAATGTGTATACCTATCAGGCTATTAGTGAATGGAAGCATGGGCAATTATCGTTGATGCCATTGGCTATTGAACTGGATCATGGAAAAAAAGTATGTATTACAGAGGCTGATCTGGAAAACTATCCGGGTATGTATCTTTTCTGCTCCAATCCTGGTATAAAAGCGGAGTTGAAGGGTGTTTATGCTCCTTATCCTAAGGTGGAAAAACAAGGCGGACATATTAATTCACAAATGGTGGTGTTAGAAAGAGAACCCTACATTGCCAAATGTGAGGGTAAGAAAGATTTTCCATGGAGGGTGCTAGTCGTTTCGTCAGAAGACCGGCAACTGGCCAATAATGATATGGTTTATAAATTGGCTTCGTCCTCCAGAGTGAATGATATATCATGGATAAAGCCTGGCAAGGTTGCCTGGGAGTGGTGGAATGATTCAAATCTGTATGGAGTAGATTTTAAGACGGGGATCAATAATGACACTTATAAGTATTATATTGATTTTGCCTCCCGTTTTGGAATTGAATATGTAATTCTGGATGAGGGGTGGTCGAAGAACAGACAGGCGGATTTGTTTCAAGTTGTTCCTGATATTGATCTGGAAGAGCTAGTAAAATATGCCGGAGAAAGAAATGTAGGCATTATTCTGTGGGCTGGATATTATGCTTTTGCACGTGATATGGAAAAAGTCTGCAAACATTATTCTGCTATGGGAATAAAGGGATTTAAAATAGATTTTATGGATCGCGATGACCAGAAAATGGTTGACTTTCATTATAAGGCTGCTGAAATGACTGCCAAGTATCATTTATTGGTTGATTTTCATGGTTCATATAAACCTACAGGTTTGAATAGGACCTATCCTAATGTGATAAACTTTGAAGGGGTACATGGGCTGGAACAACAAAAATTCGCAGATAGCTCAATAGATCAGGTGACCTATGATGTAACAATTCCTTTTATACGGCAGCTTGCAGGGCCTATGGACTATACACAAGGGGCGATGCGTAATGCGACGAAAGAGAATTTCGCTCCTGTATATTCAGAACCTATGAGTCAGGGAACGCGTTGCCGTCAATTGGCGCAGTATGTTGTATTTGAATCTCCACTGAATATGCTTTGTGATAGTCCTTCTAATTATATGAAGGAAGAAGAGTGCACAAAATATATAGCAACTGTTCCAACTGTATGGGACACGACAATCTCTCTAGCCGGTGAAATCGGTAAATATGTGGCGATAGCTCGTAAGTCGGGTGAAGATTGGTATATTGGAGCAATGACCAACTGGGATAGCCGTACAATTGAAATCGATTTTTCTTTCTTGGAAGAGGGCGTTTATGAGGTTGATATATTTGAAGATGGTATGAATGCCCATCGGGTTGCAAAAGACTATAAAAGGAAAATAGTGGATATCAGGTCAGGTGAAAAGAGGACGTTTAGGTTGGCTCCCGGAGGAGGATGCGCAATGCATATACGAGGTAAATGATATTAAACAAGAAAGCCACCCATTCAGGTGGCTTCTTTTTGCTCTTCCTCTTGGACTTGAACCAAGGACCCTCTGATTAACAGTCAGATGC
>USSR01000674.1 GCA_900557355.1 uncultured Bacteroides sp. | reverse complement strand
TAATTGGTTCTAATAATTAGAGAAATATAATAGGTAATGTTCCCCATTTGAGATTTCCGGAATTTAGTGGGGAGTGGGAAATCTATCCTCTTACAGATTTTATGAGTTTCAAAAATGGAATGAATCCTGATGCCAAAAGATTTGGGCGTGGAACAAAATTCATTTCGGTGATGGATATTCTTAATAACCAATTCATTTGTTATGATAATATCCGTGCCTCTGTTGAAGTTGTGGATGGCGATATTGAAACTTATGGTGTAAACTACGGCGATATCTTATTTCAGCGCAGCTCTGAAACGTTAGAAGATGTAGGTCAAGCCAATGTCTATTTGGATAGCAAACCCGCAGTGTTTGGTGGTTTTGTTATTCGTGGAAAAAGTAAAAGTAACTATTATCCTATGTTTTTTCGTTATCTTTTGGCTTCACCAACTGCACGAAAAAAGATAATCGTAAAAGGAGCCGGAGCACAGCACTTTAATATAGGTCAAGATGGATTAAGTAAAGTTTGTCTTAATATTCCTTCAATTCAAGAACAAGAGAAAATAGCAAAACTATTTGAATGTATAGATACTCGAATCGCTACCCAAAACAAAATCATTGAGAAACTGCAATCCTTAATTAAAGGGCTAAACGATAATATCCACAAAGGTATTAAGGGAGAAACCGTCTGCTTTTCAGATTTGGGTGAAGCTTATTCTGGATTAAGCGGAAAAGGCGGTGATGATTTCGGATATGGTGAGCCATTCATTACTTATATGAACGTGTATCAGAATACTTACATCTCGGAAAAGGATTATGAATTGGTACAAATCGCTCCCAACGAAAAACAAAACAGTGTGCAGTACGGTGATGCCTTATTCACACTCTCATCTGAAACTCCGGAAGAAGTTGGTATAGGTGCAGTATATTTGGGCAATACGCAGAAACTTTATTTGAATAGCTTCTGCTTTGGCATTCATTTCTATGATGAACGTGTATTACCTCAATACCTTGCCCACTTCATTTCAAGTTCTTCATTTCGTAGGGCTATATATCCGTTAGCACAAGGGAGTACACGGTTTAATCTTCAAAAAAATGACTTTATGAAGATGAAGTTTTTACTACCAAGCTTAGAGAAACAAGGACATATAGCTAACACTCTTGACGCTTTGCATTGCCGTTTGGCAAATGAAAAGTCATTAACGGAACAATACATTTTATTGAAGAAGTATCTATTAAGCCTAATGTTTATATAAACATTTTCTGAAGCAAATACCGTTTCTGCTGTTGAAGACAACTTATGTATTCTTGCTCATTATCCAATTTTCTCTCAGTGAGTTCAAACATACTACAGATTTGTTGTTGAACAGACATTGGTGGGATCGGGAATCGACTCTTACCTAACGCAGTTTGGTTGATACTTGCTTGTGAAACTGCTTTATTGCAAATAGTTTGAAAATGGTTTATTGCCCAATCAGTACAAAGAAGTAAATGCAAAAAACGAGGTCTAACTATGGTTGTATTGGGTATAATTCGCAATAAATTCATGCCATGATAAAGTCCATAATCTTTGTCAAGATAGGCTGTATTTCCTATATACTGAATACTATTGATATTGCTAAACAGAATATTACCTACGTTTAACCTATAGCTTTCAGGAATACACTCTACATAGCCAATTCGTTGTATATCAATACAATGTTTGCTAATAGTTTCTATGCGAGAAACCTTATAAGGGGTTTGATAACTCACTTGTGTTCCTGAATAGCCACTTTTTATTTGCGCCAAGTCATCCAGTCTATATAAAATCCAATCATTCTCTGATGAAAGCAATTGCTGACTAAGCCCTTTAATTAAGGATAAAAAATCAGCAATTTCACAGGAAAGGGATATTCCCCATATTCTTTACTCTCCTTGCTGTTCCATCAACTCCTTATAGTGCTGTTCATATTCTTCATCAGTAAAACTTTCAGCACAACTTTTGGATCGAGTTAAAATTCGTAGATTCTCTTGAAATAATATTTCCTGTCGGCTCATTTGAGAACCAAAATATTTAGGAGAATAAAATCTATCAATCTCTGTTTGCTTTAAATTTTTATACCCAAGAGAAACGGCCATTTCTGAAAGTAAGTCAAGTCTAAAAGAATTACTACTATCAAAATGAGGTGATTTTTCGTTTAAACTATCTAAATATTCTCTCCATGCATGTCTAACTTTTTTGTTTTCCTGAAATACTACATCTATTGTATTTAAGGCATCAACCCATTCTTTTGTTATTGGGGTTGATTTTCGATCTGCCATTAGTGTAAGGAAGACTCTTAATTGAGCATCTTTTTTTGCTTTTCTATTTTGGTACTTTATTCCTAATACCCAAACAATAATTGGGATAATAGCAACAGCAATAATCTGACCGATGCCGATAATGATTTGTATATATTCTGTTGTACTCATAATGCTAAATTTATGCAAAGGTAGTCTTTTAGATCAAAACCTATTTGTATAATTCGAAAAATTTTATCTTTAATTAAATATCACACAAGCTAACTATGCAAAATAGCAGAATACACTGCTTCAAGATTGACTCTTCTACACACTTTGATAATAATATAATGAGGAATATTCCGTTTCTAATGTGATGGATGTAGAGCATAATGTTACAAATAATGCGATGTTTTGAGGTATAACCGTCTGGTTATCATAATGAAATTAAGGATTGTTTATTTGTAATGTCCGCAATTAGAAAAAAGATGTTCTCCTTATTGAAAGATGAATATACAGAGAGCTTTGAAATCAATCAGCTACTTGATTACGAACAACCTACTGCATATATTGTAGCTAATGATGAATACTCTACCGACACAAGTTTAACCCCTGTTCTAACTGCGAATAAAGGTTTTATCTTGGGGTATACAGACGAAAAATTTGGCATATATCAAAAAGGAGAGTGTATAATCTTTGACGATTTCACAATGGATGCAAAATATGTATCATTCCCTTTTAAGGTAAAGTCTTCGGCAATAAAAATACTCACAGCAAAACCGAATGTAAATCTTCGATTTATGTTTGAATATCTATCATATTGGGAACTTAAATCGGAAGGACATAAAAGGCATTATATTTCAGAAATAGCTTCGCTTGTAATTGAACTACCTTCAAAAGAAAGACAAAGTATAATAGCCTCACTAATGACTTCGTTAAACAGCAAATTGGATATTGAAGCAAAAACAAAGATAAGATACGAAGAACAAAAGAGATACTTACTCTCGCAAATGTTTATATGAACATCTGCGAGAGCAAATATTGTTTCTGCTTTGAATACTTGATGATCAAACTATTATGTGTCTCTAATAGTCCATGTAACTTTCTGAAAACAACGGAGATTCTTTTTTGTTCTTCTAATTTTGGCAGACGGATTTGTATGTTTCCCATTGTGTTATTCATAAGTTTCGGGTTTGCTAAATTAGTTGAGACATACATCCTTGTTGCTTCTGCTAAGACTAATGAAACGAAATGGGCATCAAATCCTTTTTTGAGCTTTAACAAGCCACAGACATTAGTGCAATTAAACTTTCCATTACGATAAAATACCGTTCCTGCATTTGCACCGTCAGTCGTCCAACTGATATATTCACCTTCAAACATAAAATCATCAAGATAACCCATAATTCCGTCATTTGATGTTTGAGAAGAATACACAGGGTATAACGGATTTTCTTGTTGGCTAATTTCTACCGAACTAATAACTCTACCACGTCCTATTGATGCAATATCTTGAATCTTGAATTGTTCCCAAGAATCAGAGTGAAGCATTTTCAAACTAATTGCGGACTTTAATTTTTTCAAATCCTCAATGATTTTGTTTTGAGTAGCAATACGCTCATCTATCAACGACAATAACTC
>USSR01000673.1 GCA_900557355.1 uncultured Bacteroides sp. | reverse complement strand
ACATATGATTCTTATCGGGAAGAAACGGAGGCTTGTGAGTGCGCAGGCGGTGGAGTACCACTCGGACTACATCCAGCATCGGCACCAGCAGGAAGGAAAATGACGTCACGATGGCACCGGGGAAAATCTTGTCCTTGACGGGGTCGAACATACTGAGCCGGATGGCCATCACAGCCAGCAGCAGGCCGATGGTTTGTGAACCGGTATCTCCCATGAACACTTTCCGCCCCCGGCGGGTCTGTCCGAACATATTATAATAGAAGAAGGGTATCAGCACACCCAAGGCGGCAAAAGAGATGAAAGCGTACAGCCACCAATCCAGACAGACGAACATGCAACCGAAAGCGAAGAACGCTATTATGCTCAATCCGGAAGCCAGACCGTCGATACCGTCTATCAGATTGATTGCATTCATGATATAGACTATGATGAAGACCGTGAACGGTATGCCTATGTAGTGGGGCAGCTCGTGGATGCCGAACAGTCCGTAGAGATTGTTGAAGCAAAAGCCGGAGGCCACTAATAGAAGGCCGCAAAGTGTCTGGATGACAAACTTGGCACGGTAGCGCATGCCTATCAGGTCGTCTTTCATTCCTGCCAGATAGAGTATAATGAGGCAACTGAATAGGGTGAGCAGGCAGGTGGACTGTTCCCAACAGAGCAAGTTGCTGTCCGTGCAGAGATTGTGGCAGGCGATGATGAGCGAAATGGGTACAGCGATGCACGGAAAGAAAGCGGTTCCTCCCAGACGGGGAATGGGCGTCGTGTGCAACTTCCGGTCATTCTGCGGATCGAAAAGCCTCCTTTTGAAGGCTACCAATGATATTCTGGGAATAATCATTGCGCTGAGCAGGCAACTGACGGTGAATGCCGCCAAGGTCTCAAAAAGGCAAATTGTCATGTTTGAGAAATTTGTTTTAAGTGTAATGTATTATATTTTCTTGAGAAAGCATTGGGGAATATAGGCAGTTGCCACTGCACATACGCCTTGGATGGCTACTATCAGCCGGCGGTTTCCTTTGATACGATGTATGTAGCCTTCTGCTCCTTTGAACGGGCCATCCGTCACAAGTACCCGTTCTCCGGTGCTGTACTCCATGGGAGCATCACCGAAATAATCCAGTCCTTTTTCTCCGGAGGAAGTGACAAGCATGAAAATTTTCATCTCTCGTTCGGGAATGGCTATCGGTAATTTCTGCCAATTGACAAGATGGGTATATAGGATGACGCGGTCTGTCAGTCTCTGTTGTAATGCCAGTGCCTGTTTCTCCGTGGAATAGAAGAACAGGAGGGAGGAGATGACCGGCTTGCGTATCTTCTTTTTTACTCCACCACGTTCCACAAGAGTTGTTTCACAAGGAATATAAGTCTCGATTTTGTCTTCATTCAGCGTGTCTTCTATCTCGAATACTTTATTATAAAAGACTTTGAAGGCGTACCAATGCATGATTGAAGGTACTACTTGCATGTTTTGTCGTATTTTATCTAAAAGATATTCCTTCCATTCCTGCGTATCTGAGTCTTTTGGTCTTTAAAACAACTCTGATACGCAGCAAGTAAGGTTGATCCAATTGTTCGTTTTGCCTGTCGATTTTTGGAACCCGGAACTTCTCCTGAACCCAAGAGAAGGCATCCGTAACCCTGTAATTGTACCGTTTCTAAGTAAGAAATGGTATAACGCTTTAAAATATTGAATCACTGTAGGATAAAGAATCTTTTTTATCCTATTTTTTTTAGTTTTGTAGATTCAATACTATGTTTTGATTATTTTTTAAGAATATATTTATTGAATTCTATTTCATATTTATTTTGAATATCTATTCATTTCTGCCTGTAAACAAGTACTTATTGGGCTTAAAATCAATATTTTATACTCTTTTTTAAATATAAGTATAAATAATTATTTATTGTATTATGTTGTTTTATTCTTTTATTTGTTATATCTTTGCGCGGTAATTTTAAGGTTTCTTACTTAGAAACGTTACAACATAAAGCCTTCAAGATTCCTTCATTCGCTTTATCTATCAGTGAATTTTCTACAGATTCCAAATATATAAGCGTGGTTTTTTCAGAAGTGTGTCCCATGCCTGCACTAATGATGGATAACGGGACGTTGTGGTTGCGTGCCACGGTTGCCCAGCTATGCCTTGCGGTATAGGAAGAGAGGCGTAGATTCTCTCCTGTCAACTTTCCCAGTTTTTTTAACTTCCGGTTATGGTAGCCCAACGCAGTTTGATATTGCCGGTATGCTTCTTCCGGATCATTGGAGGTGATGATAGGAAAAAGATAAGGACTATTGCGGACGTATGGCTCATAGTGTTTGATGATCTCCCCGATAGGAGGTTCTATGCGTACGGTGAGGCGTTGTCCTGTCTTATGGCGGACATAGCTAAGCATTCCTCCGCTGATGTTTTCTTTCTTCAGATAGGCAATATCTACGAAGGCCATTCCACGGGTACAATAGCTGAAAATAAACAAATCGCGCGAAAAGGCAAGCGGAGCAGAACGTGTCAGATCCAATTTTTGCAAACGAACCATGATATCCTCATGTACAGCACGTTTACGGGTGCGTTCCACGCCTGTATAAACGCTCTGAAAGGGATATGTCTGTTCCAGCCGCCTCGTGCTTATCACCTTATTATAGGCAGAGCGCAAAGTCCGCATATAAAAAGAACTGCTATTTCTGCTTACTTTTCGTGATCGGAGCCATTGCTCGTACTCTATGATAAGCCTTTCGTCCACTTGATTGAGGGGAATATCCACGCCTCTCAGGAAACCGGAGAAACTGTTCATTGCCCGTTGCAGGTTACGGGTATTTCCCCATTGTCCGTCATTTTTTAACTCATCGGTCAAAGCAGCCAAACAGGACAGTATGGTGTCTCCTTTTTCATTCCAAGTATGAAAGCTGGCAATGACATCCGCCAAAGTGTAGTCTTTTCCGGCTCCGTCCCATTCGCATAGAATCCGGCGGATGCACTGCAAGTCTTTCTCTATTTGACGTTGGTAGCGGGCTGACATTCCGCTGTTGTCCGCTTCATTTATAAATGTTCCTTTTTTTGCATCCCACCATTGGGAAGGTACATGCATCCGGGTGGTTATTTGTCTGCTGCTCTGCTTGTGGCATAGCTGATAATAGATACTGCCGGCTTTTCCTTCCACCGATGATTTTCTTAATTTTACTTTTACAGTTGCCATAGTTTTTTCTCAATTTATAGAAATCTATATTATGTACGACAAAAAAGAGAGTATTCTGTTCCATCTTTTTCATATCATTGTTATTTTGAGGTATCCAAAGGTCTAATTATTAATGCTTATTCAGATATAATGTATTTTTCTTAAATGGTTATCACTGTTCTTGCATGACAGGTATTTCATTTTCCCTGCATAATTATACTGCAAATCCTTGTTTATTATCAGTTGTTTTTATAATTTTACGCCTAAACTAACTTGTACACTCTTATATGTATAATATGAAAAAAGTAACTTTATTCGCAACCGGTATCATCATGATGTCATGTGCACAACAACAAAAGCTTACGTATCCTGAAACCGCGAAGGTGGATACTGTAGATGTCTATTTTGGAACAGAAGTACCCGACCCGTATCGTTGGCTGGAGAATGACACTTCCGCTGCAACTGCTGCATGGGTGGAAGCTCAGAACAAAGTAACAAACGACTATTTGTCTAAGATACCTTTCCGTGATGCTCTGCTGAAGCGACTGACGGATGTGGCTAATTATGAAAAGATTGGTACACCATTCAAGAAACACGGCAAGTATTATTTCTATAAGAATGATGGTTTGCAGAACCAGAGCGTACTGTATGTACAGGATAGCTTGGACGGTGAACCACGTGTATTCCTCGATCCTAACAAACTCTCGGACG
>USSR01000672.1 GCA_900557355.1 uncultured Bacteroides sp. | reverse complement strand
TCTTTCTCATTTTTCATGCATTTAATTAGATATTCACAGTTAATCCCAAAGTAAATGTCTTAGCAAGCGGATATTTTTCTCCGTTAGAACTTCCCATTTCCGGGTCCCATTCTTTAAATTTAGCAAACGTCAAGATGTTGGTACCAATGAAAAAGACACGTATCTTGTTAAACCGTATCTTGTTCACAATCGATTTCGGTAATGTATAACCCACTTCCAATGTTTTCAAGCGTAAATAAGAACCATCCCTGAGCCAGTAAGTAGAAGCTCTATAGTTATTATCGTTCCCTCCATAACTAAGCCGGGGATACGAAGCATTAGGATTTTCATTAGCCGGAATACCCAATGTGGCAGCTGTCTCCGCATCGACATAGCGGTCTTTCACCAAATTCGTCAGGACATTTCCCCACTGACTACCATTAAAGGCATATACGGTAGGGCCATTAATGAAGAACGAAGACTTGCCTGCTCCTTGGAAGTGTGCATTGAAGTCGAAGCCTTTCCACTGTGCAGAAATACCAAAACCATAAATCAAGTTAGGCTTCGTTGTTGCACCAATAGCTACCTCATCACTGCCATTAATAATTCCGTCTCCATTGACATCTTTATATTTAATGTCACCCGGTTGCACCTTCCCCCAGTTAGTTTGCTGCGGGCTATTGCGTATATCATCATAATCTTTAAACAATCCCAAAGCAATTAATCCCTTCGCCTGATTAACCCTGTAACCAGCCTCCTTTTGATAGGGATAAACTGCATTTTCTTCGTCTTTCTCCAGAATCTCATTCTTACTGTAAGTAAAGTTACCACGTACAGTCAGATTGACTTTACCTATTTTCTGCTTGTAAGCAAAATTACCGTCAAAACCTTTCGACCGCACACTTCCCACATTCGCTTTTGGATAAGTATTTACACCCACAATGCCAGGTAGATAATTACGTTCCATATAGATACCATCACGCTGTTCATGGAAATAATCTACAGTAGCCGTAAACTTGTCATTGAATAAGGATAAATCCACACCTGCATCGTGCTTGGTCGCAATTTCCCAAGTGACATTGTTGGAGGCCAGCTGCGTATACTGCATTCCTGTATACACATTGTCCGGAGAACCGTAATCACTCCAAGTCCAGCCATTTCCATCATCCTTGATTGTGTACAAATAGGGAAAACGATATGTTGTATCACCTATTTTAAGCTTATCGCTACCCACTTTGCCATAGGAATAACGTAACTTGAACATATTCATCCATTTCAGATGTTTCTTTATAAACGTTTCTTCTGCTATATTCCAAGCGAGAGAAAACGCAGGGAAAAAGCCGAAACGATGTCCATCAGCAAAATTTTCCGAACCATTATAGCCAAAGTTAAAGTCAGCAAAATAGCGATAGTTCCAGTTGTAACTTACCCGACCGGCCAATCCCATGTGACGTTTGGCAATCCCATTCTTTACATCCGTTCCAATATCAACTGTTGTCCGATAAGCATCCTGACTATATTTCAATGTTCCACTCAAATGATGCGCGTGAAATGCACGGTTATATTGTAAAAATGCTTCCAGGAATTCACGGCGTTCACCAGTAGAGGCACTGGTTTGCTCCATCGGTTTTTCGGCACTTTGTTGGTTGAAGATCACCTTTCCCTCATCATTGCGATCTCTTTGGGCACGCCATGTTTCCGGTGTTCTTATCCGGTTTATTTCACTCTGATTATTCGTGTCGAACCCGAAACGTCCTTCAAAACGCAGGCCTTTAGTGATAAAATCCAACTTTTGTTCCAAAGAAATATTGGTCTGAATTTTATTATTCCAGATTTCTTTATAACCACTCTGTGTAGCAAGTACCCAAGGATTATTGCGATTATCTTCTTTCCCGTGTGCAGGAATGTAACCATTAGAATACATCACAGGAATACTGATTGGACTCTGCCCCATCAATGAAGTCCATACGTTAGAGCCCTGCCCCGGTGCATTACGCTTCTTTAATGAACCGGATACGCCTACTTTTACAAGAGTAGTCTTCGTTACATCAATATCCGTATTCAAACGGTAATTCCAACGTTGACTACTAGGATTAGTATTATAATCCTTACGCATGGCATCATCCGTTTTGTACATACCTTCTTCATTCACATAACTAAGCGATACAAAATAACGTGCCGTGCTACCTCCGCCACTCATATTCAGATTAGCACGATAAGTCATAGCTCCATCTTTCAACAGGACATCCATCCAGTCTACATTCGGATATAAATCCGGGTCAAGTCCCAATCGCAGAATTTCCATTTCGTCATTCTGATAAATTCTCTCTTGATTACGAGTTATACATGCTTCATTCATCAGCATGGCATAACTGTAACCATCTGCAAATTCCGGTGTGATGGTACGCGCATTATAAGAAGTCTCCACTTTAGCATTAATCTTAATCTTACCTTCTTTACCATGCTTGGTAGTAATCAACACTACACCATTTGCGCCACGAGAACCATAAATCGCGGTTGTAGAAGCATCCTTCAATACAGTAAAAGACTCAATATCCTCAATATTGATTTCATCTAAATCGCGTTCAAAACCATCAACTAATACTAATGCGGAGCTATTAGCACCAAAAGTGGATATACCTCGAATCCAGAATTCAGAAGTATTCACACCCGGTTGTCCGGAAGTTTGCATGGCAAGGACACCTGATACATTTCCGGCCAATGCATTAGAAAGATTCGCCGTAGGATTTGATTTCAGCACCTCTACATCTACATTCGTCACTGCACCAGTCACAGTCAATTTCTTCTGCGCACCCGTTCCCGTAATTACTACTTCATCAATTTCTCTAGCCTCCGATTCTTTCATTGACACATTGACCAGATTTTGGTGCTTCACCAATATTTCTTGTGTATCAAAACCAATATACGAAAATACCAAACGAGAAAATTCCTCTATGTTTATCTTGTAACGTCCGTTGATATCTGTTATCGCTCCTAAACCAGGTTTGTCTTTCACTGTTACATTGACACCAACCAATGGTTCTTTATTCATATCTGTCACAACTCCCGTTACCTCAATAGTCTTCTCTTGAGCAAAAAGGGAAACAGAGACTAATAACAGACAAATCGTAATAAATTCTTTTATTCTCATGTGTTCTTCTTTTTATTGATTTTCTTGGTCCTGATTGTCATTAGATTCTTCTCCAACTAAATCGTCAGATGCCTGTTCTTTAGCAATCTTCCGGATCTTATAATTTCCCGAATCACCCACATAGAAAGTCTTTGTTACCTCATCGTAAGCCAAAGCTACCGGTTGATTAAAGCGAGCTCTCTCACGTACTTCTCCATTTTGCTTACCCCATTTATAGCTACTTGCAGAGGCAGAACCGCGTCCGGCAAACGTAGAAACCACCCCATCCGGAGTCAAGATTCGAATACAATGATTTTCTTTATCTGCAAAATAGAAGTCATACCAATCATCTTTGTTGGCTGCCTTATACTCTTCATTGAGCACAAAGACACCTTGGCCAGGCTTATTGATACGCGCATTGATACCTACAAGATCCTTATAATCTGCCTGGCCGGATTGCCCACATACAATATACGGAGTTACCAACTTTTTAGTTTCTTCATCGTAATTGGAACGAAGTATATAATGCGATTCATGCATGATGATATAAACATATTTACCTGTTGGATGAGGAACCATACTAAAGTCAACCGTCTGATTAGGTACACTAAATGCCAAAAGTTCATTCAACCCTGCTCCACCAGGAACTTCCGGATTGTTATTATAGCCGTTTTCTTCAAAATTATATCTGTACACATTGCCTGTTGCACGATGATTGAAGTAAAGTTCTCCCGTTTGTGGAAGCACCATAGACCCGTTACAAGCATTACCACGCGCCAAAGCGACCCAACTAG
>USSR01000671.1 GCA_900557355.1 uncultured Bacteroides sp. | reverse complement strand
GTGGGGCCATGCATGAAAGCACCCGGTGCGTGATTGGAAATCGCATCCGCTACTTTATTTGTGGTCAGCACTGCAGACAGGGTCATGTATCCTCCTGTCAATGCCTTGCCTATGCACATAATGTCTGGTTTCACGCCTGCATATTCCCAAGCAAACATCTTGCCTGTACGCCCGAATCCAGTGGCTATTTCATCAAAAATCAGTAATATATCATATTCCTTGCATATTCTGGCCGCTTCCCGCAAGAATTGCGGATGATAGAACCACATGCCGCCTGCACCCTGAACGATGGGTTCCAGAATCAGTGCTGCCAGTTCCTCATGATGTTTTTCTATAATATCCAGCAGTTCCAGTGCATCATCCGCATCCCAATCGCCATCGAACCGTGATTGCGGACGGGATGAAAAGTACCGTACCGGCAATGCCGAACCGAATAGGGAATGCATTCCAGTTACGGGATCGCATACGGACATTGCATTCCAGGTATCTCCGTGATAACCGCGCCGAATGGTTACAAAATTACTTTTTTTAGCCAGATGTGCCCGATCCGGCGCCGACTGACTCATGGCATACCAATACTGTATAGCCATCTTCATAGCCACCTCTACAGCTACCGAACCAGAGTCTGCATAAAATATCTTTTGCATGGATGGCGGTACAAGTGGCAACAGTAATTTACCCAGTTCTATGGCCGGGTCATGTGTCAGTCCACCGAACATGACGTGCGACATTTTTTCCGTTTGCTCCCGGAGAGCCTGATTCAGTACCGGGTTATTGTATCCGTGTACCATGCACCACCAGGAAGACATGCCTTCTATGAGCACCTGTCCGTTTTCCAGTGTAATGGTTGCCCCGTCTCCACGTCTCACTTTATATACAGGGAGTGGGTTGGTGGTCGATGTATAAGGATGCCATAAATGCTCCTTGTCGAATTGTGAGTCGCTGAAACGATATCCCGCATCTTCTATCAGCGCTTTGTCTTCCGAAACTTTAGATCCGAGAGTAGTTAGCAAATCTCCCACGATGGCGGAGTTTACACCTATGTACAAGGATTTTTTCACAGCTTCTTTTGTTAACTGAGAACGTCCGCCGGCAAATCGCAGATAAGCTGTCGGATTGATGAAACGGAACAAAGCAATGGTGGTCAGCACTTCTTCTTCTGTCAGTTGAGTTTGGTTTTCCAGCGGTGTTCCCGGGATGGGTTGCAACAGATTCAGGGGAATGGAAGATACTTCCAAATCTCTCAATGTAAAGGCAAATTCAATTCGTTGTTCAGCTGTCTCTCCCATACCGATGATACCTCCGCAACAGATATCCATTCCTAGGGGGCGGCTGCCAGTGTCTGTAGTTTTTCTTCCTGCGTATGTGTGCTGCACAGGGTAGGGAAGTGGCTTGGGGCAGTTTCCAAATTACAATGGTAGCGCGTCACGCCTGCTGTATACAAAGCACGTAGTTCGTCTTCGTTCAGTAATCCCAGTGAAGCACAGAGTTGAATGGAACTTTTTTGCCTCATATAGCGTGCTGCTTCACACAGTTTCTCCATATTCTTTCCTGAAGGTTTCCGTCCACTGGTTACCAATGAGAAGCGTGCCACGCCTTGTGATTCGTTGTGTAGTGCATGACGCAGGCATTCCTCCTTATCCACCAGATCGTAAACATCCGCTTTCGTCTTATAGTGTGATGATTGGGCGCACCATTTGCAATTCTCAGGGCATCGGCCGGATTTTGCATTGATGATAGAACACATATCAAATTCCTGTGATGCCCGTGCGGTCGTAATCTCGTGTGCCGCTTCATAAAGGCTTTCCTTATCCGGCTGTGTAGCCAGCCATTCTGCTTCTGCCTGTGTGATGGGTACATCTTGCAGTACTTTGTTTTTCAATTCTTCTACTGTCATACTCTTACATTGTTTTTAGGAGAATACAAAACACAAATGACGCGGGGCGTGCAAATCTGAAAACAGCATTTGCATGATCCGCGTCATTTGTATTCCACTCTTATTTATAATAGTGTTTATATCTTTCTTCCCGTCAGGACTGATGGTAGTCGGACACAATATAGGCAGCAATCTTTTGAAACCGAAGATTTCAAGCATTGTTCCCAATCCGTTTTCACATCCCAATGGTATGCCTATATCTGTTTCCTGTCCTTTACCGTTATCTGTATCTTCCAGGTTTTGTCCGCCGCTTTTGCAGCCGGCCGATGTCCCGGAATTTTGTTTGGAAAGAGAACAATCTGCCACATTTTTTGGCAGACAACCAATAGTGACACAACGCCCCAGACTGGCAAATGCAGCATAGGCTTTCCGACTCCATTTCCGGAAGCGTATAGTCATTCTATAAAGTTGTCTTTTCCTCATGATATTGGGCTATCGGTATTGAACCGATAGCCGGTATTATTTTTGTTAATCGGCTGCAAATGTAACAAAAATATTTTCGTTTGTGCGACTTCTCGCAGATTACTCTGTTTTATTTAGTCATCGATATCAATTACCCGCATCTTCGAATCGAACTTGATTTCCCAACGGTTAGACAGCTTCACTTCATATTCTTTCTTATCTTTCTCTATCTGTACGATCTTAGCATCCGGATAGTTAGTCTTTACATAAGTGCGGATAGTTTCCGGGATGATTTGTGCAGGAACTTCATTCTGCTGGCATTTAACTTCTGTCCATTCTCCCGCCTTATCGAATTCAACTTTTTCTCCATTGGTGAAGACTACATCGTAACTCTTATAGAACAATTCCGTTTCCTGTTTCGCCAATGCTACTTTGTGATCTTTAAAATAAGTGTTGAGGAAAGTTTGAGCCTTTGCTGGAAGTTGATTGACCTGGATGGGTTTATCATTATCCGCCATAACCATTGTGTGCATTGTGAACATACATACTAATAACAAAACTAACTTTTTCATATTCTTCTATTTTTAATAATTAATACTTTGGTTTATTATGATATTGCAAATATAGAAGGAGAATCTGGACAGAAACTGGAATAAATTTTTTTAGTGACTATATACGAGTTTACAGAAGAAAAGAAAAACGGGTCCTGAATCTATAGAAACGGACCCGCACGAAAATGTTAATCTTGTTTTTCCTCATCCTCTTCGGCAGCATAATTTGGATATGCTGCTTCAAAGAATGCGGTAGGGATAGAATAATTTCTATCATCTTCTACCGGGGTAAATACGAGATTTTCATTTTCTTTTCTAACTTTCATTATCATACGAAAATCTTATTAAAAAATTTAAAGTTTCGAGATTTTGTATCAAACTCAGTTAGAGCTATACTACAAATGTAATACTTTTATTTGTAATCTTAAGTAAACTTTGTATATTTGTAGCGTACTTATGAAAGTAAGTACGCTATTTTTGTTGGAACAGCCCAAACGCCGCCAAACTACCACATGAAAGCTAAGGGCTATTAAACTCACTCACGGGTGAAGTATGTTCTTGCGTCAGTATTTGACGTAGGACTGCTCCTATGAGTGAGTGGGATGTGGTAGTCCCCGGCGGCGTTAGGCAGTGGTTCTACGTCTTTTTTGTATTCGTACATCGCTGTTTTTGCAGAGAGTTTTCTTAGTATTAACTTAATAAAAATGTACGATTATGAAAAAGATTATGTTTTTGCTGGCATTATTGCCAATGTTTGTATTTACAGCATGTTCAGATGATGATGAGTCTGATTATGACGTTCAGGCTCTCATAGGTATGTGGCAATTGGAGGAGATAGATTATGGTAATGGGTATCAAAAACCGCAAGGAGGGTCTATTAATACCACTGCTATCTTTAGCTCAGACGGCACATATTCCGGGCATGGATTAATGGGAAATGGCAAAGGAACCTATGACTTTAAGGGGAGCAAAATTACATGTTATGTAAATGGAGAGGTGTATATCACTTATACCATA
>USSR01000670.1 GCA_900557355.1 uncultured Bacteroides sp. | reverse complement strand
GGGTGAACGGAATTCTGCACCTTCTTCCCGTAATTTACGAATACCCGACAATGAAAAGACCTGGAAACCACCACTATCCGTCAACATCGGACGGTCAAAACCGTTGAACTTATGAAGTCCTCCGGCTTTTTCCAATACATCCAATCCCGGACGCAGGTACAGATGATAGGTATTTCCTAATATGATCTGCGCCTCGATATCTTCTTTCAGTTCGGTTACATGCACACCTTTCACCGTTCCTACGGTACCTACCGGCATAAAGATAGGTGTTGCTATCTGCCCGTGATCGGTGGTTATCAATCCTGCACGCGCGTTACTTTTACTGTCTGTATATTGTAAGTCGAATGTCATTCTGCTTTCTTTTCTGTCTTTTCTTTCTTTACGGACAAGTCAATGGCATCGGCTACCTTTTCATTGGTCAGCGCAATGGCAAATACTTCTTTCACATCTTTCACGTAGTGGAAAGTCAATCCCTTGAGGTAGATTTCCTGTATTTCGTCAATATTCTTACGATTCTCTTCACTCAAGATAATGTTCTTGATGCCGGCACGTTTGGCAGCCAGAATCTTTTCCTTAATACCTCCTACGGGAAGCACCTTACCACGAAGTGTTATTTCTCCTGTCATAGCAAGATTCGCTTTTACCTTACGTTGGGTGAGGGCAGAAGCAAGAGATGTGGCCATCGTAATACCGGCTGAAGGTCCATCCTTAGGAATAGCACCTTCCGGTACATGTACATGAATATTCCAATTATCAAAGATTTCTTCATCCAGATTTAACAAAGAAGCATGTGCCTTGATATATTCCAAAGCCAGCATTGCAGATTCCTTCATGACGTCGCCCAGATTTCCGGTCAATGTCAGACGTCCGCCTTTTCCACGACTTAAACTGGTTTCTACAAACAAGATTTCTCCGCCTACGGCAGTCCATGCCAGTCCGGTGACTACACCAGCGTAATCATTACCCTGATATTTATCACGGGTATACTCCGGTGCTCCGAGGAATTCATATAAATCTCCCGGCTTAATCTCCTGTTTGGCAAAATAACCATCTGTAGCATACTGACGTGCTGATTTACGAAGTATCTTACCTATTTTCTTCTCCAGTTCACGTACGCCGCTTTCACGAGTATACGACTCGATAATTGCCTCCAGCGTATTCTTCGGTATCTTGATATCATTCTTCTTCATACCGTTAGCTTCCAGTTCTTTCGGAACCAAATGGCGGCGGGCAATCTCTATTTTCTCTTCGGTGATATAACCACTTACCTCAATCAACTCCATACGGTCGAGCAAAGGTCCGGGAATAGTATTCAGGTTATTTGCAGTAGCTATGAACATCACTTTAGACAAATCATAATCTACATCCAGGAAGTTATCATGGAATGTTGTATTTTGTTCCGGATCGAGTACTTCAAGCAGGGCAGAAGAGGGATCCCCCTGACGGTCTGAGCTAACTTTGTCAATTTCGTCCAAGATAAACACCGGATTTGATGAACCTGCCTTGATCAGACTCTTGATAATACGTCCCGGCATAGCACCGATATATGTCTTGCGGTGTCCACGGATTTCAGCTTCATCATGCACACCACCCAATGACATACGAATGTACTTACGCTTCAAGGCAGCAGCGATAGAACGTCCCAAAGAAGTTTTACCCACTCCCGGAGGGCCGTACAAGCAGATAATAGGCGACTTCATGTCACCTTTCAACTTCAATACAGCCAAGTGCTCCAAAATACGTTCTTTCACCTTCTCCAAGCCATAATGATCTTTATTTAAAGTCTTTTCGGCATTGATCAGATTGAAATTATCCGTAGTATATATTCCCCATGGCAAACTCAACATAGTTTGCAGATAATTAAGTTGCACACTGTAATCAGGAGATTGCGGATGTGTACGCTCCAATTTATCCACCTCTTTCATAAAGGTGTCTCTCACTTCTACACTCCATTTAGTAGTGAGTGCTTTGCGGCGCAGCTCTTCAATTTCCTGTTCCTGGCCACCGCCACCCAATTCATCCTGAATGGTTTTAATTTGCTGTTGCAGGAAGTATTCACGTTGTTGTTGGTCAATATCTTCTCGTGCACGCATCTGTATGGACTCCTTAATCTCGGCAAGCTGCACTTCCCGGTTCAGTATCTCTAATAGACGGTAAGTACGTGCCCGCAATGAGTCAATACGTAGCAACTCAATCTTTTCATCTTTCTTCAATGGAAGATTCGTGCAAATAAAATCTACCAGGAACATAGGATTAGTAATGTTCTTGATAGCAAATGCAGAATCCTGCGGGAACATATCAGATGATTTGATATATCTTATAGTCAGATCCTTACAAGCTTCCACCAAAGCATGGAACTCTTTATCATTTTTATCGGGAATATCTTCTTCCAGTGCCTTTACGCGTCCTTTCAAATACGGAGTTATATCTACAATTTCTTCCAACTCCATACGTTTGACGCCTTGCAGGATAATCGTTGTTGTCTGATCAGGCATCTCCAGGATACGGATAATCTTACCGATCGTACCAATGGTATGCAAATCTTCCAACATTGGCATTTCGGTTTCAGCCACTTTCTGACAGACTACTCCGATATATGCACTCTTCTTTTCTGCTTCACGCACTAATTTCATGGAAGTCTTTCTCCCGACAGATACTGGCATAAACACACCTGGAAATAAAACCATATTCCGTAAAGGCAATATCGGAAGTATCTCATTCACTTCAATATCCATCAATTGTTCCTCATTCCCCTCAAAATCAGCAATTACTGAGAAAGAGTTTCCTTCTTCTCTCGTCTCCATATCTTTTAGGTAAAGTCTTTTCTTCATTTTGTTCTTTTTAATTTTACGTCACACTGACAGGGCTTACAAAGCGCCTGCAAAGTTAATCTATTCTTCATTAATATGAAGCACCTTTTTTATAAAAAGACAAAAACAGTGCCAAATTAGTCGTAATATTCCTGACTTTGTCTATTTTTGCCTTCAAATAATAACTGTAAGTTATGTCAAATCCTTATTTTCAGTTTAAACAATTTACTATATGGCATGATAAATGTGCCATGAAAGTAGGTACCGATGGGGTTCTTTTGGGTGCCTGGGCAGAAACAGAAAACCCTCAACGCATCCTCGACATTGGCACCGGCACAGGATTGATAGCTTTAATGTTAGCTCAACGTAACCCACTTTCACAAGTTACAGCTATCGAGATAGATGAAGCCGCAGCAACTCAAGCAGAAGAAAACATAGCGCGTTCTCCATGGGCAAATAGGATAAAAGTTATCTGTAATGATTTCAGTTTGTTTCAAACAGATAATAAATATCATCTGATAGTTTCTAACCCTCCTTATTTTGTTGATGCTTTAAATTGCCCTGACAAGCAACGCAATATGGCACGTCATACCTGCGAACTGAATTACGAGATACTTTTCCGGCGTTCGGCACACCTTCTTGAAGATCAGGGGAGGATATGTATCATCATCCCTACTGAAGCAGAGAAGTTAGTAATTGACACAGCTTGGAAATACAAATTATACCCTTCACGACGCCTTCATGTTTTTACCAAGCCAGGTAAGCCGAGTAGGAGAGTACTTATCGCATTCGGACATCAGGAACAAAAATGTATGGAGGAAACTTTATGTATTGAGATAGAACGCAATCAGTTTACACCAGAATACATTGCGTTGACAAGAGAGTTTTATTTAAAGATGTAAGACCGTATCTCAAAGTTGTTATTTCAGAATGTTATACCATCATGGATAAAGATTCATGTTTGTTGAATTTCTTTTTCAATACTAAAAAAGGATCAACTAATAATTAGTTGACCCTTTAACCTGTCGGGGTAGCGGGATTCGAACCCACGACCCCCTGCTCCCAAAGCAGGTGCGCTAACCGGACTGCGCTACACCCCG
>USSR01000669.1 GCA_900557355.1 uncultured Bacteroides sp. | reverse complement strand
GACCGGGCGGTTCAAAAGAAAACAAAGGCACGGTCTTTTGTACAACAATCTTCTTCATTCGGCGGACGTCGTGGTGGCATGCCTGTACAATACGTACTACAAGCCACCAATATCGAAAAGTTGCAAGAGGTATTACCCAAATTCATGGCAAAAGTTTATGAAAATCCGGTATTCCAGATGGCTGATGTAAACTTGAAATTCAGCAAACCCGAAGCACGTATCAACATCAACCGTGATAAAGCAAGTATCATGGGAGTAAGTACACGCAACATTGCACAAACCTTACAATACGGATTGAGCGGTCAGCGTATGGGTTACTTCTATATGAACGGAAAACAATATGAGATATTAGGAGAGATCAACCGTCAGCAGCGTAATAAACCTGCCGACCTGAAAGGTATCTATATCCGTAGTGACAAAGGAGAGATGGTGCAGTTGGACAATTTGATTGAACTGACTGGTGGTATTGCCCCACCGCAGTTATACCGTTACAATCGTTTCGTTTCCGCCACCATTTCTGCCGGACTTGCCGATGGAAAGACTATCGGACAGGGATTGGATGAAATGGATAAAATAGCCAAGGAAACACTGGACGATACATTCCGTACCGCATTGACCGGAGACTCAAAAGAATACCGGGAAAGTTCTTCCAGTCTGATGTTTGCCTTCGTACTGGCCATCTTGCTGATTTACCTGATTCTGGCAGCTCAGTTCGAAAGTTTCAAGGACCCGCTGATTATCATGCTTACCGTACCTCTGGCCATTGCAGGTGCGCTGGTATTCATGTATTTCGGCGATATTACTATGAATATCTTCAGCCAGATCGGCATCATTATGCTGATTGGTCTGGTAGCGAAAAACGGTATCCTCATTGTAGAATTTGCCAATCAGAAGCAAGAAGCCGGAGAAGACAAGATGGAAGCCATCAAAGATGCATCACTACAACGTCTACGCCCTATTCTAATGACCAGTGCCTCTACCATTCTGGGACTGATACCGCTGGCATTCGCTTCGGGGGAAGGTTGTAATCAGCGTATTGCCATGGGTACGGCCGTAGTGGGAGGTATGTTGGTATCCACATTCCTGACCATGTACATCGTACCTGCCATATATAGCTATATATCCACTAACCGCAGTAAGTTAAAGAAATCATGAAACGTACGATTTTATCCCTCATAACGATTTGTTGCACCTCGCTTGCTTTGCAGGCGCAGATGCCTCAATCTTATACACTGAAATCCTGTCTGGAATACGGACTTCAAAACAATTATTCGTTGCGCATTACCCGTAATGAAGAACAAGTCTCCAAGAACAATGCAACATTGGGTAACGCCGGCTACCTGCCAACACTTGACCTGTCAGCAAGTTATAAAGGAACTGTTGATAACACTGACAGTAAAGTGCGTGCCACCGGAGAACACCTCAAAGAGAATGGTGTATTCGACCAGACCATGAATGTAGGTCTCAATCTGAATTGGACTATCTTTGACGGTTTCAACATCACCGCCAACTACCAACGGTTGAAGGAACTGGAACGACAAGGTGAAACAAATACCCGTATTGCTGTAGAAGATTTGATAGCCAATATTGCAGCGGAATATTACAACTACCTGCAACATAAAATCCGCCTGAATAATTTCCGTTACGCCGTATCTCTATCCAAAGAACGTTTACGTATCGTAGAGGAGCGTTATCACATTGGTAACTTCTCCCGTCTGGATTACCAACAGGCAAAAGTGGACTTCAATGCCGACAGTGCTCAGTATATGAAGCAGCAAGAGTTATTGCATACCTCCCGTATCCAACTGAACGAACTGATGGCAAATGAAGATGTGGACCAACCGATTGTTGTCCAGGATAGCCTTATCAACGTAGACGGCAGTCTGAACTTTGAAGAGCTTTGGAATGCTACCCTGCAAGCGAATGCCTCCCTGCTGAGAGCCCATCAAAACAATACACTTGCACAACTGGATTACAAGAAGGTTTGCTCCCGCGACTACCCTTATCTGAAGCTGAACGGGGGCTATGGCTATACTTTCAATAAATATGATGTTGCTACCAATATCCAGCGTGGTAATCTCGGAGCAAACTTTGGTCTGACTATCGGCTTCAACCTGTTCGATGGGAACCGCCGTCGGGAACGTAACAATGCGCGTATTGCCATTCAGAATGCCCGTCTGGAACGGGAGCAACTGGAACAGGCATTGCGTGCCGACCTGAGTAATTTGTGGCAAGCCTACCAGAATAACCTGCAAATGCTAAACCTGGAACGTCAGAATCTTGTAGCCGCAAAGGAGAATCATGAGATCGCCATGGAGCGCTATATGTTGGGAAACCTTTCCGGTATCGAAATGCGTGAAGCACAAAAGAGCCTTCTGGATGCGGAGGAAAGAATCCTTTCTGCGGAATATAATACGAAAGTTTGTGAGATTTCCTTGTTGCAAATCAGTGGAAAGGTAACAAAATACCTGGAATAGAACAATTATTCCCCATCAGGCAAGTTTTTTTCCTCTATTTTTGCCGTCATAGAACTATAAAAACAATGATCATGAAAAAGATTTGCCTGTGTTGCCTGGCTCTAATCTGCCTGACAAACCTATTCGCACAAGAAACCGTAAACTACAAAGAAAAGATGCCGTACAAGACTTGGGTAAAGATGGCCCCCAAGCTCAACGACGAATTTTTTAAAACCGACGAAGCCATCCGCATTGGCGACAACGTCTTACTTTACCAGCAAACTACCGGAGGTTGGCCCAAAAACATTTATATGCCTGCCGAACTGACTCAACAGGAGTTAGAAGATGTACTTGCCTCTAAAGACGAAGTAAACGAAAGTACAATAGACAATGGTGCTACCAGCACAGAGATACAATATCTCTCACGCTTGTACCTGGCCACCCATATTGAGAAATACAAAGACGGGGCACTGGATGGTATTCGCTACATTCTCAAAGCACAATATCCCAATGGTGGTTGGCCTCAATTCTGGCCCCGTCCTAAAGGTTACTATACACATATCACCTACAATGACAACGCAATGGTAAATGTCATGGAATTGCTGCGTGAAGTATATGAAAAGAAAGAGCCCTACACCTATGTTCCCGACAGTATCTGTGACCGTGCCCGTGCCGCTTTCGACAAAGGTATAGAATGTATTTTAAAAACTCAGGTAGTACTGAATGGAAAACCGACTGTATGGTGTGCACAGCATGATGAACACACCCTTGCCCCCGCCAAAGCACGTGCTTATGAACTTCCCTCACTGAGTGGTGCCGAATCGGACAACATCGTCATTCTGTTAATGTCTCTGCCTGATCCTTCAAAAGAGATTATCGAATGTATAGAGAACGCTATCGAATGGTTCAAAGCATCAAAGATTGAGGGAATGAAGAAAGAGTTCTTCACGAATGATGAAGGCAAAAAAGACTTCCGTATGGTTCCATGCACAGATTGTCCTCCCCTGTGGGCACGCTTCTATACTTTAGAAGACAACCGTCCGTTCGTTAGCGATCGTGATGGGGTGAAGAAGTTCGACATTTCCGAAATCGGATATGAGCGCCGTAACGGATACAGTTGGTATAATAGTGACGGGCTGAAAGTATTCAAGAAATACGAGCAGTGGAAAAAGAAACACAATAAATGATAGTTTCGGACAGGTGCTCGCATCTTCTTTTTCTCACTTAATAGAGAATAGATACTCACCAAGATGAGAATAAACAGAGAAAGCTGCCCCAAGGAGTTAATAAACTTCTTCGGGACAGCTTTTACTTAATCTATAGAAAGAGAATGCTTACTTACTACAATTCCATGGTTTCAGTTGCTTAAAGAAATCATTGCCTTTATCATCTACCAGGATAAATGCCGGGAAGTCTTCTACTTCAATCTTCCAGATAGCTTCCATACCGAGTTCGGG
>USSR01000668.1 GCA_900557355.1 uncultured Bacteroides sp. | reverse complement strand
AAATCTCTATGAAAAAAACGTTCGGCAAATATAGGGGTTTATTCCATTCAGAGATATTAATAAAAGATATAAAGAATTGAGGAACATTTAAGATTTACTAAATGGAATTGGTAAAGCTTTATAAAACCGTATCGAGCAGATCGGCGTAGATAGGATTTTGTCGTAACAAGTGAGGCACCCCTGTCATAAATAGCTGCTTGCGGGCACGAGTGAGCGCAACGTTTAGTTTCCGGTCAATCCAGACTCCTTTTTCTTCCGTAAGATTGGCAAGAAATTTCAGTTGATAAGTGCGGTTTACACAGAAAGAATAAATAATCACATCCCTCTCACTCCCCTGGAAACGTTCTACGGTGTCCACCAGAATATCATTCAAAACAGGAATTCCCAAAGCAGCTATTTCTCTCTTTATAAGGGCTATCTGGCTACGATAAGGAGTGATAACGCCTAAAGTCAAAGCAGAATTAAACCCAGAATTGCTTGCTTCATACTGTCGGTAAACGGAAGCGGCCAACCGCGCTGTAAGTCGTGCTTCGAAATGGTTAATCTTCGCTGATTGTGAAGGAGTCTCCGGCACCGAGGGAAGAAAAGCTACCCGATGCACTAATATATCAGCAAATTCATCACTCTCCAGCCCCGGAGCAAGCACAAGTTTACCTTGCTGGTGCGGCAAACCGACAGCTTCCAGTAATCCGCCGTAAAAAGCACGATTAGGGAACTGAGCTACTTCCACATTCATACGTCCCTGCCGGCAAAGCATATCGTAAAAACGCTGAGTAGTTGGTGACGAGTGATTGGCAGAGACTGTACGATAGAGACGTTCGAACAGAGAATCTTTCAAGTTATACAAACCGATACTCTGCAAACATTCTTCACATACTTCAGATTGCGATTCGGATTGAAGAACAACGGCAGGCAATTGCTTATGATCACCGATAAGAATAAACTTGCCGATGGCATTGTTGCCAGCCACATCTCTTGCACAAAGAAGCCCTAACAATTGTGGTTCCAATATCTGGGTAGCCTCATCCACAATAGCCACATCAAAAGTCTTCAGACGAAACATATCCGTTTTAGATGAGAAGGTAGCAACAGTACCAACGAAAACACGGCAACGCTCTATGCATGCGTGTACTTCACGACGTGTAGAACAGGCTTCCAGCACATTCTCTATTAATCGGGAACGGAAAGGAGGATCGCAAGAGAGCTCACTTCCGATACGAATAAAATCAATCTCAGGCGTTATTACAGAAAGGGTTTTGCAGATCTCATCCACTGCACGATTTGTATATGAAAGTAACAATATCTGTTTCCCTTCACGATAGAAAGCTTCTACCATACCACGCAAAGCACGGGAAGTCTTTCCGGTGCCCGGAGGACCTATCAAAAGAAAATAATCCCTGGCTGCTTGTGCCTTCAGGGTAATGCGGGAAAAATCATTGGAAGCGGCTGCAATACGGGCATCAAAAGAAGTATCAAATTCCGGTTCACGCTGAGACAGCAATAAGTCCCGGCGATCCTTGTTAGCGGAAAGGAAAGCGGAAAGTCCCAGATACATGCTGCGGAAAGAAGTATCCATATAATCATGCTCTATGGCATAGTGACTCTCCAGAGGAAGCACAGAAGCATTTTGCTGCGAAGCACGAAGACGTATACGGATATCCCGGTCGGTGATTCGCTCTATATTCCCTTTGAATACCATCTTATTGGTTACATTGTCCGTATCTTGATTGCGTTGATAGAGGACAATGGCGTCACCCTCACGGAAATTCGGTAAAACTTGCAGAGATAAATCATTAACCGGACGTGCCAATACAAGATATGCCTTATGTATATCTGCCGCATGATTCTCTGTGATCGTCAGATCATATAGTATCTCCCCCGCCTCACGCTTTTCTTCAAGTGTGGAAAGCCACAAAGCAGCAGCTCCTGCACGCCCTTCATAATCAATATCACCTGATTTTGAAGTGTACAATTCCTTGGTTATAAAATTGTAGAGTGTATAGAAGTAACATTGTTCCAATGCAGTAAGCATCCGGATACGTTGTGCCACTGCATCGATGGACGGATAAAGATAGCGTTTCCATAACGTGTTATTCAGATGACGCTCATTCAGTGTCTCTGGATTGATAGCTTTCAGGCATTCCGCTGTATAATGAGGACTGTTACGTAATTGCATGCCATATTCATTCGCCACAATCCGGTTGCGAACATCCATCACACGCCGTACCATCGCCCACGATGGACGGGCAGGATATAGCAACGGGTAACGTGTATACAGCAAATATGCCTTTACTCTGCGGTGGTCCATTTCCATAGAATATTCCAGCACTGCCTGATACAATAACATCTGTACCTTATTATTCTCTTTCGGTTCCACCTTGCCCCGGATAGAATACTCATCGGCTTTGCCCGACTTCATTTCTATAAAGGAAGACATATCGCGCTGCATATAGTCCAGACGTCCTTGCAACCCCAGTGCTTCACATATATAGGTAGGTTCCAATACTGCATCTGTTTTATCCAGTTCATAACCGGGAGTCCGGAAAGTTTCAGTCACCGTTTGACGGATATGTTCGAAGTGTCGTTTACAATCGGCAAAGAATTCCTTTTCTTTCTCCTTGTCCAGCAAATCGGCACATGCAGCCAACTCTATGGAATAAGTGCGGAAAGCCTTTTTCATGCAGGATAAATAGTCCGGCTCCTCTTTCGCATAGATCCATTCGTCCAGGAAAAGATTGGCAATATTACCGAGCAAAAGAGGACGTGTATTATCGGGAGATTGCAAACGTGCCAGCAGATAATTGGCCGGATGATGCCCGTAATCTTTAAAACACTCTGCCAGAGCACTGATATCCAACAGATAATCCGGTTCTAAAATAATAAAAGAGGGTGTCAATACACCTGCCTCATCTACAGCTACATTCAATAGATTGACCTGCGCATGGCGCCATAACAATTGACAGGTTTCTGCAAATTCCTCATTCACCTGCGGTACATTATATCGCACCCGTAACGGTTCATCAGCAACGACATCTACAGGTAATACATATAAATACGTATCATCGGCATATTGAAAACAAACACGCATCCGGCGTACCCGTTCTTTAGCAAGTGGAGAAACGATATAAGTAGCATCCGCACGGGGAAGCAAGCGGTAAAGTTCCGCCGGTATCTCCTCTCCCGTAAGCTTCTTCACAAAGAAAGTCAATGTCTTGATGTCTCTCAACAGATTCTCCCGTGAGGGTTCAGCCAAACGGTTCAGAACAGCATTGGAGGTCAGGCGAAAAGTATGTAAGCGATTTTGTTCCACAACAGACAGTCCGGCTTTTGAGGCTACAAAGCTGATACGTGCAGACAAGTCAGTCATTTGCAGACTACCGTCCGGCATTTGTGTACGACAAAGACGTTCCAGAAATTCACGAAGCTGACGGTAAGCCGTTGTTAATGGAATATTTTCATCCCGGCAGACAGTAAGTAAGAAGTAATAGTATTCCCGTACCTCTTCCTGCATTATTCCTCCTTATCTTCATCCGCCTCGTCCGTGTCAGTTTTCTTATCCTTAATCATCAGGATACTCAACTCATAGAGCAGATAAAGCGGAATGGAAACCACTGTCAGAGTGAAAGGGTCGCCGGTTGGCGTAATAATAGCTGCGACTATCACAATTATCACCAGTGCATGACGACGATACTTGCGCAGGAAAGATTTGTGCACCAATCCCAAAAGTGAAAGTAACCAAGTCACCAACGGCAATTCAAAAGCCAGTCCCATACAGAGCACCAACATCATGAAGTTATCTATGTAAGAATTTAAAGAAATCTGATTCTCGATGGCTGCACTCAGTTCGTAGGTTGAGAGAAAGCGCAACGTCAATGGATAGACCATAAAATACCCCAACAGTACACCGAGGAAAAACATCACGA
>USSR01000667.1 GCA_900557355.1 uncultured Bacteroides sp. | reverse complement strand
CATGTTAATCGTATTAATCAGCAGTTTCTCATTATCTTGACAATATGAAATAGGATCCGTCATTACCATCAACTGTCCTTGTTCATCATATTTCAAAAACAACTCCACATTATATGGTTCAAACTCTATTCTTGCATATCTCTCACGAGGAATGCTAACAAAATCCGTTACCTCTCTTGTTTCTCCACGACCGGCCCATTCATGTCGAGTCCACCATAAAATCTGTGAATACTGTTCTTTCGGTTTTGTTTTATCCTTAATATAAAAAGGCTCTGCATTTCTCTTCATCGTTGGATTTAACATAGAAGGTAAAATTCTTTCTCCTTCGGTTAAATTCTCTGAAAATCCCAGTTTCAGTAACACATTCTTAAATCTCGTTGCATCACGTAGAGCCATTACCAGGTTCTTACCCTCTTCAACATGGCTCAAACATGATAAGCTATTAATTCTTTTCTTTTTAATAACCATATTGTTTCCTCCGTTTAATATAAAATATATCTATATGAAAAGGAGAAATGACCAAAGTACTTTTAAGTTTAATGGCGCAATAGCTACCATATTACTACAATTTTGTCATATGTTTATGCCCCCCTGTGTTAAATTTCTGTTGAAAGTTTGCAGTAACCATGGTATCATAGAGATGGATTATTTTATATTGCGCCATGGTCATTTCGTCCATGGTTACTACATTTCGGTGGATATCCACCATCCGAACCAAAGTTGGCCCTTTGGTTCTTTTTTTTATTTCAAATCCTGAGTATTTGGAATAGCTCCAAACACTCCTTGTAAGTATTTTACAGCAATATTATCATTACTTCTCACATTTGGATAATCGCTTAATCTGCACATTCTCGTTTCTCCATACTGGTTCTTATCTGTAAACCATACCTGATCTCTCCGTACTCCATCGAGTAGCAGTGTGTCATGTGTTGTACATATTAACTGTGCATGATGCGGATTAGATTCATTAGAATTAAACAAACCAGCTAAAAGCTTTACTAAATTAGGATGTAAACCATTCTCTATTTCATCAATAAATAACGTACTTCCAGCATCTAATGCCTCAAAAATAGCAGGTAAAACTCTCAGCATTCGAATAGTTCCATTTGATTCATACTTCAAAAATGGAAGTTCTATCTCCCCAACTTGTTTATGATCTTTGTAAGTAGCATGAAGTGATTGAACACTTACATGTATGTTTTTGATGACCAGCTCTTTGTTCTCTAAATCGTCTTCACTCAATACATGTTTATCCATTTTTGATTCCAAATCAACCTTTAAATTTGTCAATGTGGGATCAGCTATTTTTAAATACTTGAGATATCTTTCTATTGCTTCCTCATTAGTATTTTCTTCATCAAAATCCGGTGCATTTCCAACCGAAGCCATATTTATCACACGATAATTCATTATTTCATTCAGAATCATACTTGCTAAAGGATTGTTTAACATAGCCGCCATTGCCAAGCATAATGCGTCTTCTCTAACAACAGATACCATATTCTTGAAACTAGACAATCCGGAGCGAAGTACTATGTCTTCATATTTTGGAGAAGTCCTCTTAATAAGTACTTCTGTCCGTTTTTTCTTTTTGGTCAAAAGCTCTTTTTGAATTTTTCCATCCTGAATTGCAAATGAATAAGTGTATAAAATTTCCTCGATAATCACCTGAATCTCAAAATACGTCTCTTTACTTTTACAATCAATATCAAACTTAAAAGTTTCGATTGGTGCTGCTAGTTCTTTCTTAATTGCAGGAACTTCTAATAGCTTATTATTATTAGCTCCCAACACAGTAGACATTATTATCATCTTCTGCATTTTCGTAAGTGCTGCCAAATAATTTGTTTTTCCAGAACCATTTGCTCCATAAATGTATGAAATTTTATTATAGTTCTGTCCAGAGACTTCAAATGTATTTTCCTCTAAGAACTCTTTTTTCAAATTCTCCGCAAGGGTTGTGATTCCAGTTATCTCCTTGAATGGACCTGTATTTCCTACTGAAAATGAAACAAACATAATTACACCATACCTTTCTACATCTTGGATTATACCTTCCCCCATCCAATCTGTCAATAGTTATTTTATATTTTCGTATTTTTTTACGATTTTCAACTTTACCATAGCTTATTTCAATAAAAATCAAATAAAATATATGTATTTAACGCGAATTATGTCATTAACACCTGTCACCAGTTTTAGCTACCAAGAAATAACAAAGGGACTGTCCAACAGTCCCTCAGCTATTATTTATAAATTATTTCATGACGCACAATCTCTTCTGCAGCATTCCGGATATTATTTACCGCTCTGACCCATTCCATCTGGTCACGAGCTTTCAATTCTTCCGTAATGCCCTGCCTCTCCATCATCTGACGCACCAGAATATCCATTCTCTCCTGTGCTTCATCGTCCACAGTATTCAAATGTTCTGTCAGTCTGTCTTCCAACATATACAGTGAATACATTGCCGGACGATGCTCTTTCAGATACGTTTTCCGCATCATTCCATATTTCCCATAATGCGGTTCTTCATCTGTACTGACAAGATTCGGATAGTAAATTCCGTCTGCGCCAAGTGTGTAGGTTCCACCCATTTTTTCAAATGTGCTTTTCATGTGTTATTCCTCCTTGAAATCAGCGATGTCCTTAGATCATCGCAAAATATTTCAGGGCAGCCTTGATAGCATCTTCTTTCTCTTTCGGGCATTGCGGAACTCTTGCATTTTCTGATTTTGGAAGATTATAGTTTTCTCCCACTTCAATTCCACATTTGCGTTTTACCTGAGAAATATATAAATTTGAAACCTTCAAGCCAAATTCTTTCAGCACATAATCTTTGATTTCCTGATAGGTTGCTTTCAACTCGGCACTGGTGACATCCAGCTCGTCCAGGTCTAAGTCGATCTCTATCGTGTCATCTGGTTTTTGTTGGGACAAAAGAACAACAGTCTCCACATGAACAGTCATCCCAAATTGATCAACCGGGCATACTTTTCTAAGCTCATATCCTCTCTCACACAGATACTTCAGATCCCTTGCCAGCGTCGCACTGTCACAGCTGACATACACAATTCTCTCCGGGTTCATCTCGACCATGGTCTCCAGCAAAGTTTCATCACAGCCTTTTCTTGGCGGGTCTACGACGATGACATCTGCATAAACGCCATTTTTCTTATACTCTCTCGGCAGCACTTCTTCTGCCTTGCCCACAAAGAACTCTGTATTCTCCAGGCCATTAAGTTTCGCATTTTCTTTCGCATTCTCTATAGCTGCAGGAACAATTTCCACACCGCGGACAAATTTTGCTTTCTGTGCCAGAAACAGGGAGATTGTTCCGATTCCACAGTAGAGATCCCATACTGTTTCCTCGCCGTGAAGATCTGCGTATTCCAATGCCTTTGCATAAAGCTTCTGAGTCTGCATAGGATTTACCTGATAGAAAGACAGAGGAGAAATCTGATAGGAAATATCTCCGATCCTGTCTGTGATATATTCCTGGCCCCAGAGCAGACAGATCTCTTCGCCAAGAATCACATTGCTGCGTTTCTTATTTACATTGATGGTAATGCTTGTCATTCCCGGAATCTCACACAGAGATTTTACAAGCTGCTCCTCTTTCGGGAGCTTGTTTCCGTTCAGGATCAGACAGACCATCACTTCTTTTGTGAAATATCCGTAACGGATCAGGACATGGCGCACCAGCCCTTTGCCTGTTGCTTCATTATATGGTTCAATCCCGTATTTCTCCATATGTGCGATCACACGGTCCAGAACTTCTTTATTCTCAGCTACACCAAGTGCACAGTCACGGTTTTCGATAATATTGTGGGTTCTTCCTGCATAGAAACCTGTAACGATTTTTCCCTCTTTATTTCTGCCTACAGGAAACTGTGCCTTATTTCTGTAATGAAATAGTTCATCCCA
>USSR01000666.1 GCA_900557355.1 uncultured Bacteroides sp. | reverse complement strand
CTTTTTCCCTTCCAACGGTTAGCCTTTTCCATCCGAACGTTTATTCTTTCCACCGTGGAGTTTCTTTCTTTCCACCATGGTGGAAAGAAAGTTTCCCCGTGATGGAAAGCAACTTTCTCCATGGTGGAAAGAATAAGTACCTACTACAAATTTCCTTAACCGTCGCAGTGAAAAGGAATAAAAGTGGCGATGCGGCGGCTTAACATCTGAAACTTAATATTATTTATGCGGATCAGGAGTTGGATTGTGTTCATATCGGGAAAGGAAGGAATAAAAGAGTGATAAGGTGGTAGAGTGATAGCGCCTTATCACCTTATCATATTTTTTCTTGACATGGAATAGAATCACTTCCTTCATTTGGCTAAAATACGGGGCTATAAGTGACCCTGACCCTAAATTGGCCTCTTAGTTTTTTATTTATAAATTTTCAATGTGTTGATAATCAGTGGGTAATAGCTGTTTAAAACTCCTGTTTATTAAATTAAATGATGTATGTCTTTCAGGAAATATTAGAGTGTATTCTTTATATTTGCTGGCTGAAAAAACTTTATAACTGTAGTCTGAAAGGGGATTTCTTGAGCGCACATAAATGATGCCTGGCTATATTTAGAAGATGTCTTTAAATCTGTAGTGACTTTACGGTATAATTGCTTGATGATGGGCTTCTTTTTATGTACTTTTGTGGCATACACATTTATAAATGCCATGAAATACTATAAACAAACATTATACATATTGTGCGGATTGCTGCTGTTAACCGCAGGGGTACTTGTACATTCGCTATATCTGAGCGGTGTGGAGAATCAAGAGAAAGATAAACAGACTGCCAAAATGTTATTGAAAGATGCAGCGGTGGGATGGGTTAGTCAGGAATTTGATAATTTGGGAGTACCATATTCAGCAAGTGGTGATAAAAATGAGGTAAAGAATCCTCAGCGTCGTATGATAACGGCTACAGGTACATTGGTTGTGAATGTGGATTCTGTAAAAGAGCAGAAGCGTTTGCTCTCTTCTGATTTATTGGCTTCTATGGTTTGTTACTTATTTAAACATAAAGGTTCTTCAATTGGTGGATTGAATGAGCAGTGGCAAAAAAAGTTGGATGCAAGTTTACCTCATTATTATGCTGCTCTTGAATTTATGTCTCAAATGCCCAATACTGAAAAGAGCTTTCAACGAACTATTGCTGGAAATCCTACCCTTTGTCTGCCTGAAAATAAACTCGGAGATTATTATTTGGATAATATGTATTTTCTTTCAGTGAAAGCCTATTTATCTGCACCGTCTGTGTGGTGGTGTGCAGACTGGAGGCGTATGGATATTGTCTTATATATTGGAGTGTTAATATTAGGAATATGCATCTTGGTATTTCTACTTATATATAATAGGAATAGAGTTCCAAATGATAAAGTGGATGTTCTGTCATCCGATGTTCTTGTCCAGCATGATGAATTTTTATTATCTGATACAATTTTATCTGCTGATACGATTGTATCAGATGATGAGATAGTTTGTAGCCTTGGTAATGCTAAATACCAACTACGTGAGATTCTTTTTGATGAAAAGGAAATGGCCATAACTTATAAAGGGCAGGTGAAACAATGTTCTAAGCAGCCGTATAAGTTATTATCTGCTTTTATCCATGCTAAAGACCATTTTTTGTCGGATGGTAGAATCGCTGAAATTTGTGATTGGAATTTGGATGATATTGGTTTGGAAGGTAAAAGAAAAACTGCTATGTCCAAGCTTCGGGGATTACTTGAAAGTGATAATTCGCGCGTGAATATTGTCCGTATGCGGAATGAAAAAGATGAAGTTGGCTTTGTTTTGTTGCTCACAAAATAAATAAATCCTTAATTTTTAATTAAAAAAGGTGTTTTAAGGGGGTAAGAATTTTCTTACCCCCTTAAGGCGTTATAAAATCAATGAAACATATATGAAATATTTGTGTAATCTTTATATTTGCCACATTGAAAAATCAATAAAAAGTATGATTTATGAAAAACAGAATTAAAAAAAATCTGGTAATTGTATTAATAGTAGTTGCTATTGTAAGTGGATATATTGTAAAAAGTCAGCCATCATTGGAGGTGTCTCCTTTATTTTTAGAAAATGTGGAAGCTTTGGCGAGAGGAGAGTATGAAGGGGGATATTGTTTTGGTATTGGAACTGTCGATTGCCCGTTTAATCATACTAAAGTAGATACTTATTATGCTCCGTATAGCTTACTTTATTAGTATCCTCTTTTTTCTTCTTTCCTGTACTTCGCAATCAACTGTCTCTATAAATAATGGATATGCTGATTTCCCCGAAGTCCGGGAACTAAAAGCAAAGACGATACAATTGGATACAGCCTTATTCCGCTACCCTTTCCGGGTGCATGCTTGGGACAATAAAGCTGTGGTGCTGGATTTGCATGGAACGGATCATTATTTTCATGCATTCAGTTATCCGGAATTTCATTATTTGTCTTCTTTTGGAAAAAGGGGAGATGCACCCGAAGAGATGCTTTCGGCAGAAAACTTCCGATGGGGTGAAAAATGCTTGTGGACATTGGATGCAAATAAGTCGGAATTAACAGAGTTAGGGTTTGCTTTATCCGGCGACACATTACTTCGCCAAGAAGTGGTGAAGCTGGATAAAGATATCCTCCGGGCTTTAGATTTTATAATATATGAGGACTCCACTTTTATCATTCCTGACTATACAGGCGATAACCGTTTCTGCCAAGTTAGTTCAGAAGGAAAGTTGTTACGGAAGTTCGGGGTAATCCCTTCTGCCAACGAAGAAGCTTTGGCGAACTCCCGTCCTGCATTGGCACAGGCTTGGCGTAGTTTTATTGACTACAACCCTCGTAAGGGTGTGTTGGTTGCTGCTACCCAGTTGGGTGAGGTTCTGGAAATCTATAATTTGAAGGATAGCACGCATGTTGTCTGCACCGGTCCGCATGGCGAACCGGAGTTTCAGGTCGCAGAGGGCTATGGTATACCGACAGGGATTATGGGTTTTGGCGATGTACAAGTGATGGATAATGCTATTTATGCTGTTTTCCAAGGGAAAAGCTTCAAGGATATTATGGAGAGCGCCAAGCAGGGAAACAAATTACCGGATGGCGGACAAGCTATTTATGTGTTTAGTCTGAGAGGGGAACCGCTTCGGAAATATGTACTGGACCATTATGTTCATGGCATTTTTGTTGATGAACAGAGAGGTGCTATCATAGCTTTGGATGTGAATATGGATGAGCCGATATTGGAATACAGTTTTCATCCTGTAGAATAATTCCGAAATGAAATGACAGTCGGACGGAAATGGCCATTCTGTTTTGAGGGTGATTTTGTTTCATAAATACCTGAAAGGAGGGATTACCAATGCAAAAGTAAGAATGCACTTAGTGAAAAAAGTATAAACCGGTTTAGCTGTGACGACAGCATGATATGAAATGATCTTAGCGAGATATTCTGTGTCTTGCTTCTCTGCTGCACAACATTGTTTTGTGCTTGATATTAAATATTAAACGTATTTTGAATTTAAAACAATTTTACTATGAAAAAGTTTTTGAAATTTGCTTTTGTAGCAATTTTGGTGGCAGTAGCGGGATATGGTGTTTATGCTTCGCAGAAGTCTGATACTGTGTCTGATTTGATGCTGGCTAATGTGGAAGCATTAGCTGACGGAACTGAAATAGGACCAACTCCCCCTGGTACAAGTTACTCTTGTGTATACGGGGTGTCGTATGGAGGAATAGGTATTGTAAGAAATTGTGTTGGTTGCGGATGGGATTATTTCGTTTCTTCTTATAGCGGAAGTAGCAGTTGCCGTTCATAATTTTGAAAAGAGTGATTCTCAATTTCATTTTAAAATGCTTTTTGGAATAGGCACTAATATTCTGCAAGTTATTTTTTAGTGGATACATTTTTGAACTTGAGGCTGAAT
>USSR01000665.1 GCA_900557355.1 uncultured Bacteroides sp. | reverse complement strand
CCATTGCAACTAGGCGGTGAGTGGAGAGCATTCAAACATTTAAATGTGTATGCTGATTTAACATGGGGCTTGAACGATATCTTCAAAAAGGATTTTGATACCATCTCATTCGCTATGTATCCTATTTATTTGAATATAGGATTCGGATATGCGTTCTAGAGAAAACACTACAATTTATTTAAATAAAAACAACTAAAAAAGCCGTTAATTTTAATTGCATTAATGTATACAATTGGAATTAACGGCTTTTTCTGTTATATATTTCTTATACTCAACACACTATTGAGGTGTTACCGTAAAACTATCAATAAATAAGGTACTACCAGGAGCGCCCATAAAGTAGTCTCCTTCAGCACTTGAGGAACACACAATAGCTAAATAATATTTTTTAGTTGCATCATAACTTTTCCCTTCCAATAATTTAAATGGGATAGAGAACTTAGTCCAATCACTCTTCGCTGTTCCATCTTCCAAAACGGCCTTCATTACAATACGTTTAGAGCTTCCAATATATAGATCAGGATCATTGTAGTCTCCATTCAACGGAATGTTGTTATTCTCTTCATCCAAAAGTTCTTCATACAAAACTGCATATATTGAACATTCATCTGTTTTATCAGCTACGACTTCATTTTTATTATTATAATATGTTGTCCCTGGAGTATATTTATAATAGCCAGTAAAAGTAGCAGGTTCCCCAACAAAAGGAACACCAAACTTTGTACTATTCAAAGTATTATTCATATCAGTTTTAAAGATACCTGTAAATAATGAGCCTGCTGTTACATAAGGTACCAACCCTCCTAATAATGCATTAAAATCCATACCATTTAAAAACATGTAAGTATAAACTGTTTGCAATTTAGCTGCTTTACCACTTTGTCCTTCTACAGGAGAAACTGTATATGAGAACAGCTCTGGAAGATTTGAACCAAACATCTCGTTAATTGTCATAATTCCCGGATTACTAGTACCATAAAGTCCTTTAGGAACATCATATTGTTCTGTAGAACCCGATGTAGATGATTTGATAGTCTCCCATTCATCGAATCCAAAATCTCTTATTTGACCTGATACAGAAACTGTATATTTAGTAGTTACAATTCCATCTTCGGAAGTCACTGTGTATATTACAGGAGATGAAAAATCTTGTTCTACTCCAGAAGCAGGAGTTATTGTTGCTTTATCAGAAATAACAATAGTAGGCGCAAACGTCAAGTTCTCCAATCCATCTGGAATAATAAAACTAATATTATTCCCATCTATTTTCCCCTCTACATTCGCATCTCCTATCTTAACTACAAAGCTCTGGATCGCAGCCTCTGAACTTTGATCTGCAGACAGTTTTGTTCCTGCAAAATCAACCTTCACATTCAAAGTTCCGCCAGCAACAACAGCTATATTCATTGCCAGTTTATCACCTTCAATAGTTCCATTCACTGTTACAGCACATTCACCAACTAATAATGTAATATTCTGACTACCTGCAAAAGTATAACTATTACCATTTTTTTGTACAGAAATCTGTTCTACTGCAATAGTACCAAGATTCAATGTCTGAAAACTAAAGTTTCTCAGCTCCATCTTAATTTGGTTTTCACCAGTCTTAGAAATATATACTTTTTGTGTTATATCATTAACTTCAATAACTCCAGCTGCATCAACATCTAACTTACCCCAATAAACTCCATCAATTTCACCATCCCGAATAGTTTCTGGGTCGTCATCACTACAAGCCGTAAAAAGGCTGACTGAACAAATAAGCATAAACAAATACAACAAACTCTTTTTCATAATTCTGTTATTTAATTAATAATCTATTTGATCGCAAAATCGGGTACAAAGTAACATATTTATATTAGTTATCACAAGGTCTATTCTTTGTATTTTATGATCTGATTTTAAGATTACATTACCCAAAACACTGTTATTATAGAGTTTTTAAGGTTCATATTTACACTACATCTAACAAAAGAGCATTAAATAAGGGGAGATTAAAATTCCCCCTTTTTATTCAAAAATACTATAGTTTTCAAAGTTATATTTCTAACTAATTGATTCAATCTAACCTCCTCATCATTCTCCAATAACCTCTAACTCATCGATAATTAAAGTACTATTTACAGCTCCTTTAAAAGCTGCACCATCTTTACTTGAGGAACATACAATTGCCAGTTTATATGATTTAGACATATCATAAGATTTTCCGTCCAAATTATTGAATGGCAACTCAAAAGTAGTCCACTCAGCTTTTGCTCCACCATCTTCCAATACAGCTACAGCTACACGATACTCCGAAGATGCAATATCATGCCCAGTAAGTATTACCTCTTTGCCTTCACTATCCACAGCTTCATACAAAACAGCCATTATAGAGCACTCATCCACAATTTCCAGATGCTCCAGAACATTCTTTTTATCAGAACCATCTACATAGTTATCACCAGGAGTATATTTATAAATACCTTTAAATATCAAAGGCTTTTTTGCATATGGAATACCAAATTTAGTAGAATTTAACTGATCTGATGCATCGGTCTTAAAACTACCAGTAAATAAAGAGCCCGAAGTTATCGCAGGAGCCAATCCAAAACCAGCTCCTTTTGTATATAAAGTTATCAACTTGGCAGAGGAGCCACTATAACCATCTTTATCTTCTACCACAGGAAAACCACCTTTAAAACCTAAAGTAGCTAAAAGCCCTGCTCCTTCATTGGAAGTGCTCAATTGATCCACTGGAGCCGGATTCCAATATTCATTTTTCAAACCTTCATGTTGAACAACCCAAGTATCAAATGAATACTTTAAAAAATTCTGACTACCCGCTATTGAAGCTACATATTTTTTAGTCGTTCCATCTTCTGCTATAACTGTATAGGTAACAGTTTTACCAGCGGAAAAATCCTGTGGGACACCACTTTTGGGAGCCACTGTAGCTTTTTCTGATATTTCAATAATCGGAGTCAATGATTTCAAATCATCATCAGTAGCTTCGTCATTCACTTTAAACAAGATTGTACCCTTTTCTTCATCAATAACCGGCGCTACTGTCACAACCTCATTATCAATAGTAAAACTAGTAATTTTAGCCTCTGATTTTTCACTTCCCGATAGTTTAGCACCTTTATAATTGACTTTAACTTTCATTCCGCCTTCTACATCTACATCAATAACCATATCTACAGCATCCTTACCAATTGTCCCCGAAACGGATGTATTGCACACACCCACCACAAGACTTAACTTCTGATTGCCTGAGAACTTATATGTATCACCACTTTTTGTCAGAGCACAATTATCCACTGTTATATCACCAATAAGAAGTTCAGTACCCGCCACGGTAATAGTAAAGTTTCTCAATTCTAATTTAACGGCAGTATCTGAAGCCTTTGAAATATAAACCTTCTGAACCATATCAGAAGCAATAGGAGTAGATACTCCCACATAATATACATCCATCGTTCCCTTATATGCACCTGCAAGTTCACTATCAACAGGATATTTCACATCATCATCATCACTACAACTCACAAATAAACTTATGGAACAAATAAGCATGAACAAATACAACAATCTTTTCTTCATAATCTTCATAGTTAAATATTAAATATTTCTTATCACATAAAATTATGCAAAGTTAATTATTAAAAAGCACTACCGCAAGTGCTATTTTTGGTATTATATGTTCCATTTTTAATATATTCTCAATATTTACTCTAAAAACAAGTATTTATAGGTCGTGATTCTATATCCTATAAATCCCACATCCATCAACGACAGTCAAATAAAACTTTCCCCAATTTAATATCCGCTCAACAGCCTCCCCCTTACGAATGACAGAAGTGAATTTACAACATTATAATTATTGCATATTTATTAAAAAAGCCGTATCTTTGCAGTCTTAGTCATAATTGAAAGTTTGTCAAAGTACAAAGTTAGACATGTTTAATATTGA
>USSR01000664.1 GCA_900557355.1 uncultured Bacteroides sp. | reverse complement strand
TGCACACAACCTTTGGAAAGTGGTGATAATCAATGATAAACGTGACACACCGGTAAATGATATTCTTTTTCTTTGGGTTTCTTCCTTTTGCATAGGTTATCCTTGGTTTCGGTATAGGATGAGGCTCTTTGCACACAAATTGCACACGTTTTGAGAAGAAAAAAGGGATAAGCTACACACCGGTAGTTATCCCTTTTCTTCGCAATAAAATCAAATAAGAAGTAATAGTGTAGATAATATACGACTATTCATTTCCAACAAAGTACAATCAAATATTATCAATGTCATTTGATTTTAGTTCCTTTTCACAAGAGCGTGGTGACTCTTTCAAATAAAGACGTGTTTCCTTGTTTGTACAACCATGTCGAACAAGACCAGGATACTGCCGTTCCAAACAACGCGCATACTCTCTTCTGCTTTTAGGACTCTTGTAAGAATTCCAACGCTTCAGATAATTTGAGTACAAATCACTGACTCTTACAAACTTTACTTCTGATGTGCAGTCACCCTCATCGTCTGAAGAGGGCTTAATATCCGTATCTACACAAGGGACTGTCATTAACTCATCACAATTCTTACTCTCAACAGATTTTTTTGAGTCGGCTCTGTTGTTACCAATTTCATTTTTTTTCATTATTTTAAAAATATAAAAGTTATTGAAGATAAAAGGGTGTCTTCTTCCCATTATTTAAAATCCATATTTTGCAGCTATTTCAAATAAGCGGTCACTATTATATCGATACCGTCCAATTATCATAGCGGAATATTCCCTATCAGTTTCATCATAATCATAATTGGGATAAAAACTACTGACCTTATGAAATAAAGCCCTACCTTCCTCACCAAACATATTCTTAATGATATTGCCAATGGCAATCCAATCATCGTAATAATAAGTAATATCCACTTGATTTCTGGTTATTTCATTCAATAGCCGCTCAACCTTTTGTTTCTTTGTTAAAGGAGTGGCACTTTCCAAAACAAAATTATTTGGACGAAGAAAGGTTTCTATCGCATTGGGGATAAGAAGCGTTCGGGGTTTAGGTGGTTTCGTTTTATATTTCTGTTTTGGCTTATAAATATATTCCACTGCATTTGATTTTGTTTTTGGCTTAGACGTATAAACTTCCGCATGTTTATTGACATACGGTTGCGTATCATGCGAAAGGAAGCGTAAACGGCATATATCGCCACAACTTTTATCTATAATGATACCCATTTCTTCAAAATCGTTTTTTATGGCTTCAAAGACATTCTTATGATTAGTAGGGTCCGCATAAGGAATGATACAGAACAAGCCATTTCCGCTTGCAGACAATCCACAATACATAATATAAGGTAGTTCACCCAACTTAATCTTAAGGTCTTCTATGTTTGATATTGACGGGTTATCTTTTCCGTCAATATCAATACAAATCAAGTTCGTATACTCGTAAATTTTTTCAGTTCGTCGTTCAGAACAAACACAACTGACAGTTATTGCAGGAAGAAGTTCTTTCAATTCTCGCCGTTTCATCAAATCAGATTCATTTCGAAGTTCTTTGATTAAAACAGTACGATAGTCCTCTAAGAACAACCAGTCCCATAAGTTCACTACTCCGCTTGCATAACGATTTTGCGCACTTTCAAACATTGATACTTTTATGATATTTTCCATATTTCTTACTTTTTTACAGGCCATCAGGCAATGAATTTTCTACAAATTGTTTAGCAATATTATTACTTTTCACAAAAATATAATTATTCCCACCACCACCTTTCTCAATCTCAAATTTCAAACTCTTTATGCGAGTTGAAAATTCTTTTCGTCTCACAGGTATCAACTTCTTTATACAACAATACGCATTATATTCTTCTCTAAAATCTTTTAATAAAACTCTATCATTATCTGATACAGAAGGCACGTATTTTTTTGCCTCTATGAATTGTGCCACACTATCAGATTCAAATCTCATTTCCTCAAGAAGTTCTTTTGCCTTTGGCGATTCTGTAAATTGTTGTTGCTTCAACAACCTTCCCAATCCCTCAAGCACCCAATTGAAAATACCGCTTAATTCTTTGGATATTATTTTCTTGGCGAGATGTTTATCTTGTTTTTCATCCGGAATAATCACTTCAAAGTTCAAGATTATAAATCTTCGCAAGTAGGCATGGGTAAATTCAATATTATTAGGAAATTTGTTAGTGTTAAACATAAACTTTCCATAATTCCGAATAATAAACGGATGTCCATAAGGAGAACGCGCATCAATAGGCTCATTGCTGATTAGCTTCTTGAACAAGTCAGGATTGATATTCTTTCCTCCGAGTTCTGACGAATAGTTAAGCAGATAATTACCTAATTGTGCCCTAAAATATCCATTTTCATTACATAAATTACTTATCGTATAGGAACAAGTGTTGTGTTCTCCAAGCAGTGCTTGCACTATTTCAAATATGACGGATTTACCGTTGCTTCCTTCACCTTTCAAAATCAAACACTTTTCTAATTTCAAGTTTTGAGTAAAAATATATCCCAAATATTCTGCAAGAATCATTTGTGATTCTTTTTCAGGTAAAACCTCATTCAAGAAAGCCTTAAAATCATCACAAGTCGCTTTAGAATTGTATTCAAAAGGCAATTGATATTTAAAAAAGTCCCGCTTGTCAAAGTCTCTCAACTCTTGTTTGTCCTTTGAAATGACAAATGTCCCATTCTTTAGATTAATTTTCACCTCATCTTTTTTCTCATTCAAGTCCGGTACAAGAGTGCAAAGAGCGACAAACTGATTATACAATCTCTCAAGATTCCTACTCAGTCTAATATCATAATAATTGAAGTCTGCCTTATTTGCCGCTACGGCAAGAAATTCCTTCAAAAGTGGACGGGTTATGTTTTTCCAGTAACAGCCCGTATAAATATATGGCTGAATACTGTCCGGCTCAATGCCGAGCCCCAATTTAAACTCATCCGCGTTCTTCATTAATTCTTCTATCAATATAATATATTTGACTTCATCATCCGGCTCTAACCCCTTTAATTCTCTTGTTTCATTTTCTGACAATCCCCCGTTGTTTTCTTTCCTACGTAGTTCTGCAAGTTTTTCAAGTTTTTTATCATCATCAAGATGATAAATAACCGGATAGTCTATTTTTGAAGATATATCTATTATTTTCTTCAATGTTTCCTCTTGTTGTACTTGCTGCAAAATATCTCTTACATATCGTTTCAAGCCTTTTGCTGTTTTATACGGATGATTTATCATTGGAATATTATTATTGTTGCTATTACTATTCATATTATTTATCTCCTATCTTTGTTGAGCCGTTTTTATAATTAATTGTATTGATTGAGTTGAAAGATTTTGGCTCGTTTTGCCTTCCTCCTCAATTTGGTTGTTTAACCATTTATCCAATTCTTCAGCAAAGAAATACAGATTACGTCCTGACCTGTGACAAGGTATATTATCTGTTGCTGATAATTTATAGAGTTTCGATGAACTTAATTTATATCCTTGTTTTTGAATATATTTTAAGGCTTGCTCCTTATTCAGCCACTTTGGTATTTCTTCCCTTTTTTCTATTCTGTTTATCAGAATGTTTTTTATCTCTGATATTTCCTGAATCAGATAATCTATCCGTTCCGGCAACGTGTCATAACTTGTTTTTTGATGTTCCATACCTTTTGTTTTTTGTTTCTGGTGCAAAGTTCGCCAACTTTTGAAAGGGCATAAAAAGGCACGTTCAGGCACATTTAGGCACGATTGTATCAGATTAATTATTAGTTTGTTACATATATTACCGAAAAGAAATTATTGATTTTGGCACATTCAGGCATGAAATATATTTGATTAGTTGGTTACGTTTTGTATTTTTGTCATAAACATCATGTAGTAATATGGCAAAGAAAAGAATACCGATAGACAAAGAGAGGTTTGAAACTTTAAAAAACGAGTTAGTAAGAGTTTCTAATATAGATTTGGT
>USSR01000663.1 GCA_900557355.1 uncultured Bacteroides sp. | reverse complement strand
CTACACCGAGCAGGATAGGTATCCGACCATTTACGCGTTCGATGACCATTTTCTTGATTTTCTTTTTTTCTTCTTCCGTCAGTGTCGGAGTTTCTGCTGTGGTGCCCAGCACACACAAAAAATCAGTATTGTTTTGAAGTTGATAGTCCACCAAACGTATCAATGCATCGTAATCAACGCTTTCATCCTCTTTAAAAGGAGTAATCAGCGCTACCCCCATTCCTTTCAATTTAGTCTGTATCATGAGTGAAATTTAAGTAATCTCTAATTAAATGACTCGCAAAAGTACGAATATTTTCGATTTCTACAGCAAATATAAGCTATAAAAAAGATTTCACTGGAAAAATGTTACGAAATGAGCGCTAAAAACTCATCTTCGCTCATTATCTGTACACCCAGCTTTTGCGCTTTTTCTAATTTAGCGGGTCCCATATTTTCTCCTGCCAGGATAAAACTGGTCTTGGCAGAAATGCTACCTACATTTTTTCCTCCATTCTTCTCTATTAAATCTTTATATTCGTCTCTGGAGTGATGGGTAAACACGCCGCTGATTACAATAGACTGTCCGACAAGTTTATCGGTATAGCCGCTCAGGTCTTCTTCCTTTCGGCTAAACTGTAATCCGGCAATTTTCAGTCGCTCTATTAATTCTCTATTCAGAGGATTAGCGAAGTAGGAAATGATACTTTGCGTTATTTTCTCACCGATTTCATCGATATTTATCAATCTTTCAAGATCTGCATTTTCCAGTTCTTCTATGTCAGTGAAGGACTTAGCTATTTTCTTTGCTACAGTTTCACCGACAAAGCGGATACCGAGGGCGAACAACGCTCGCTCAAAAGGCACTTCCCTACTTTGGGTAATACCCTTGACGATATTTTCCGCCGACTTATCTCCCATACGGTCCAGATGCTTGATATCGTCCACAGTCAGCTTATACAGATCTGCCGTATCCTTAATGAGCCCTAACCGGTAGAACATATCCACAGTTTCCGGGCCTAATCCGTCAATGTTCATAGCCTTCCGGCTGATGAAATGCTCGATCTTTCCTTTTATCTGAGGCGGACAAGCCGTTTCGTTGGGGCAATAATGCGCAGCTTCTCCCTCGTAACGGATTAATTTGCTGCCACATTCAGGGCAATGAGTGATGAACTTCACTTTTTCACCTGCCATCATACTCCGGGCATCTTTATCTACTCCGGTAATTTTGGGTATAATTTCACCGCCTTTTTCTACATAAACCATATCGCCGACATGCAAGTCAAGCCCTTCAATGATATCTGCATTATGCAGAGAGGCACGTTTTACGATAGTACCCGATAATTGTACCGGATCCAGGTTGGCAACAGGGGTTACTGCTCCGGTTCTTCCCACCTGGTAAGTCACCTTGTTTAAGCGGGTCAATGCACGCTCTGCCTGGAACTTGTATGCGATGGCCCAACGAGGAGATTTTGCGGTGAAACCGAGGTTTTTCTGCTGTTTCAGACTATTAACTTTCAAAACAATGCCATCCGTGGCTACAGGTAAATTCTTCCGTTCCGTATCCCAATAATGGATGTAATCGAATACTTCCTGCAGGCTGTGACACTTCTTCATATGGTCGGAGATTTTGAATCCCCATTGTGCGGCTTTCTGCAGGTTTTCATAATGTCCGTCGCATGGAAGTTCTTCGCCTAATAAATAATAAAGGTAGGCATCCAGTTTGCGGGAAGCAACTATAGCAGAGTTTTGTAATTTCAAAGTGCCTGATGCAGCATTACGCGGATTAGCGAAAAGAGGTTCTTCGCGTGCTTCTTTTTCGCGGTTTAGTTCCTCAAAAACTTCCCACGGCATTAGTATTTCCCCTCTGATTTCAAATAATTGGGGATAATCACCATGCAAAACAAGGGGGATAGTACGGATTGTCTTCACATTATCTGTTACATCATCGCCTTTTTCACCGTCACCACGGGTTACAGCACGTATTAATTTACCGTTTTCGTATGTCAGTGAGATGGAAGTACCGTCATATTTAAGCTCGGCACAAATTTCAAAATCTTCGTTCAGGGCTTTTTGAGTGCGATCATAAAAGTCGGATACCTCACCTTCGGAATAGGTATTACCCAACGAAAGCATTGGATATTTGTGTGTCACTTGCGTGAAATTCTTATTCAAATCGCTTCCTACGCGCATGGTTGGCGAATTTTCATCCTGATATTCAGGATGTTCTCGCTCCATCTCCTGCAATTCCCGCATCATGTCGTCGAACTCTTTGTCAGAGATTTCGGGAGCATTCAACACGTAATAATTGTAGTTGTGCCGATGCAATTCGGCACGGAGCTGATCTATCTTTTCTTTTGCAGTCATAGCTATTTCAGATTGTTTGAACGCAAAAATACAGGTTTCTCCTCTAATATTTGTACTTTTGCAGAAAATTAAAATTAATATGCGCATTGATATAATAACAGTTCTACCGGAGATGATTGAAGGCTTTTTCAATTGCTCCATTATGAAACGTGCTCAGAATAAAGGGCTTGCAGAAATACATATTCATAATTTACGTGATTATACTGAAGATAAATATCGACGGGTGGATGATTATCCTTTTGGCGGTTTTGCCGGAATGGTGATGAAAATAGAGCCTATAGAGCGCTGTATCAACGCCTTAAAGGCAGAACGGGAGTATGATGAGGTCATTTTTACGACTCCTGATGGTGAGCAGTTCAATCAGCCAATGGCCAATACACTTTCACTTGCCCAGAACCTTATTATTCTTTGCGGGCATTTTAAAGGTATCGATTATCGCATTCGCGAGCATCTGATCACTAAAGAAATCAGTATTGGGGACTATGTGCTGACCGGTGGAGAACTGGCGGCAGCAGTGATGGCGGATGCTATTGTTCGTATTATCCCCGGTGTTATTTCCGATGCACAGTCAGCTTTGTCCGACTCGTTCCAGGATAATCTTTTGGCTGCTCCGGTCTATACAAGACCTGCCGATTACAATGGTTGGAAAGTTCCGGAAATTTTATTATCCGGGCATGAGGCTAAGATTAAGGAATGGGAGTTGCAACAGTCTTTGGAACGGACGCGCAGACTCCGCCCGGATTTGCTGGGAGAGGAATAAATCAGTTGTATAAAAATAGAAAAAGGACATTCGCAATGAATGTCCTTTTTTATGTAAAACAGATGCGAATGATATTCACTTGTTATTAGTTATACCTCAAGCGCACCAATAATTTCTTTCACGGACTTATATCCGTGTCTATCGAGGTAGTCGTTTATACCTTCCGCTACTTTAATTGTAACTGTCGGATCGATGAAATTTGCCGTACCGATTTGGATGGCTGAAGCTCCGGCAAGCATAAATTCCACTGCGTCTTTCCAGTTCATGATACCTCCTAAACCTATGACAGGTATTTTTACCGCCTGAGCAACTTGCCACACCATGCGGAGTGCGATTGGTTTTACTGCTGCGCCGGACATACCACCTGTTATGGTAGAGAGTATAGGACGCCTGCGTTCCGCGTCTATAGCCATTCCAAGCAGTGTATTAATTAATGAAACGCTGTCTGCACCGCCATTTTCTACCGCACGGGCTATTTCAGCGATGCTTGTCACGTTGGGAGACAGCTTTACGATAAGTGTCTTTTTGTAAGCTGCACGCACAGCTTTTACCACTTCTTCGGCTCCTTTTGCGGTGACGCCAAAAGCCATTCCACCTTGTTTCACATTAGGGCAAGAGATGTTCAATTCAATGGCAGGAATTTTGTCAAGTTCGTTAATGGCTTCCGCTGTTTTTACATAATCTTCTATAGCAGAACCCGAAACATTTACAATCATATTGGTTTCGATGTCCTTAATACGCGGATATATCTGTTCAACAAAGTAATTTACTCCCTTATTTTGCAGTCCCACAGCGTTTAGCATACCTGACGGAGTTTCTGCCATACGCGGATATGGGTTACCTTCACGTTTGTGAAGA
>USSR01000662.1 GCA_900557355.1 uncultured Bacteroides sp. | reverse complement strand
AGTTATAAAACGTGTTGATTAAAATTCACCAGCAAATGAAAGAAGAATCAAGAGCCGTTTTCAAAACTGTCCAAAAGTGGTATGAAGTGGTTAGCATTGTCTATCTATTTACTCACTAATCCATCTGAAGTGGATGAAAACACAACTATGCAAAGTAAATTCTAGTAAACAAGAAATGTGAATTTAATCTACTGAATAATAGACTTTTGAAAAAGAATAGTATAATAATGGGTAACGATATAGCAACGAACGCAATTCTTTAATCAGCCTTATTTCTCTACTATTTGAAACTCATAATACAAAGATTGACAAACCTCTAAAATGATCAAAATAGTAGCAAATATTTAAGGAGATACGAATTGAATATATTGATATTTGCTATCAACCTATGCCCCCTTGAATCTGTAACATTTCAACTAACTTACGAATATGAATTAAATTTCTTGTAAAAAGACTTCCTTTTTGTTGAAAATCCCTATCTTCGTTATCAATATTCCCAATTAGCCAATTGTATAAATGTACAGAGAATATAAACCAAACATATTACTTGCGCCATATATTGAAACTTATTGGGCTACGGACGAGAGTTTATCGGGTAGACAGACTTTACGTATCCTACCTGATGGAGGCATAAATGTGCTGTTTAATTTGGCAGAGAATGAAGTAGACATCATAAAGCCTTTCATTCCCTATATCATTGGTACAAAGACAACATTTTCCAATGTGGTGCATGAGAGGGCAGACCGGATGATAGGTGTGCGCTTTCGTCCATGTGCCATCTCCGCTTACACAAAAGTACCTGTATATGAATTTAATAATTGCCGAGTAGACACAAGTCTGTTCTTGTCGCTTTTTGCAGATTTTAATTCGGAACGGTTGGCTGAAAAAGAAGATGAAATAGAACGACTGAATTATATAGAAGAATATCTGCTGGGAAAACTGAATTGTCTGAACAATATTGATAAACAATTCATCTATGTGGCAGAATACATACGAATGACAAATGGTATGGTTCCCGTTAATAAACTGTTGGATAAGGTCTGTTTGAGCCAACGCCAATTTGAAAGACAGTTTAAGAATCTGACGGGAATGACGCCGAAGATGTTCAGTAGCATCACTCGATTTTCTTTATCCGAGAAATACTTGAGGCTTCATCCTAATGAAAGTCTGTTTTCGGTCGCCTTGGACTGCGGATATTATGACCACAGTCATTTGATACGCGAGTTCAAACGCTTCGGAGGTGCATCGCCGCAAGCGTTAATGTCGAATTTATACACAATTTCTCCATTATTCCCATATTACCTTTGCACCCCAAAAAAGGTGTAAAGGTTATGATGAAAAATAATTCAGCTACAATCAATGTTTTACGAGATGGAAACATGATGAAGTCCCTTGTTAAAATGGGGTTGCCAATGGTCATTTCCATGTTAATCATGGCAGTTTACAATATTGCAGATACATTCTGGGTATCTCATTTAGGTACGATTCCTATCGCAGCTGTTTCCATTGTTTTCCCTTTTGCGTTAATATTTACGGGGGTCGGACTGACTTTCGGTGTAGGCGGTGGAGTATTTGTCTCCCGACTGTTGGGAAAAAAGAAGCTGGATGAAGCAAGCGTTGTGGCTTCCGTTTCCGTGTTGACAGCGTTTATGTCAGGCATTTTCATCATGACATTCTGCAACTTGTTCATACACCGAATCCTCTGTTATATGGGTGCGGACGATGCAAGTATTAACATTGCGATTGGATATGGACGTCTATTCACCGTCTGCTGCGCAATAGGAGTTTTCAATGTGGCATCAGCGAATATTTTCGTGTCGCAAGGGGCTTCCAAAGTCTCTGCTACGGCAATGATTACGGGCGCTGTCGTCAATATGGGACTTGTGCCCTTATTTATCTATATCTTTGGTTTAGGAGTGAATGGATCGACGTATGCAAACATTGCTTCCCAACTAATAACAGCCCTCATATATTGTTGGCATTATAGCCGGAAAACTATCATCAAGGTATCTCCACGGTTGTTTAAGCCAACTTTAGCCATTTATGCCGAAGTCTTAAAAATCGGGATAGCAATGCTCTTCCTGCAAGTTTTTCAGGCTATGTCTATTAGTTTGATGCAGAAAGCAAGTGCCAAGTATGGCAATGAAGCTGTTGCCGCCATAGGCATCGTTCTAAAAATAGTCACACTTGGGTCAAATATAGTTTACGGATTCGTCAAAGGATTTCAGCCCATTGCCGGATATAATTATAGTGCGGGAAACTATCCAAGACTAAAGCAAGCTATACGGTGGTCGCTCGTACTTACCACTTCCTATTGCATCCTATGGACTGTTGTTATCTTCTCATTTTCAACTTCTATTATCGGATGGTTTGGGGAAGATGTGAACATGCAGAAAACAGCAGCAGAAGCATTGAATATCAATACAATCATGTTCTTTACACTAGGTTTTCAATTCGTCTATGCTGCGTTCTACATGTCCGCCGGCATGGGTCTGCATAGCCTCCTGCTCAATGTCAGTAGGCAAGGAATTATATTTATTCCTATCATATTGATACTGCCTACTTATTGGGGGCTGCGTGGCGTGCTGTATACGCCAATGGTGGCAGACTTACTATCGACGATATTAACCTTATTCTATGCCTTCAAGGCTAAATCAGTTCTTTACAATAAGGAAAATCCTATAAACATTAGAATGAGGTAAGTATGAAACAATTATTAGAACAGAGATTTTTCCGTCTATTGTCGGAATACTCGCAACGTAAAGTTTCTGTATCTGAATTTGCAGAAGCTATTGAGGAATTGGCTATACATTTAGCCAATTTTAGTATAAACGAACAGGATTATGCAGTATTATTGCGCTATTTTTCCTTTGGAGTAAATAAGCTCAAATCGTATCGAGTACAATTTGAGCAGGGAAAAAAATGCTTTTCTATTACTTCTTGATGAAGCAATAGAGCTGATAAATAATGAAATATGCATTGTAAAATGGCGAATCAAATATCCGGTTCAGTTCCAAAATCGGGAAAATATTTTTTTACGCTCACCTCTATATCTTACTGATGAAACATATCTTGTAGAAATCATGGAACTTGTTAGCGGAATATTCCTATCTGAAAGAGTTGTAACCCACAATGGAACAAAATCACCACTTACGGAAATTGGACGAGCTTTTGAATACCTGTTCAATATCAAGTTGGGGGACATCCACAAAAAACACGAGAATGTAATTTGCCGGAAAGCCAATAAACGCACGGAGTTTTTGGATTTACTTCGTAAAGCCATTTTCGAAGAAAGCAAAAAGAAAGGCTATCTATAAATCAGATACTTATCAATAATTGTTAGGGGTGTAGTATATCTACTCCCCTAACTTATTTGCATCTATTTGCCGAACTTTGCTTCATCAATCGATTGAAAACAATAATGTTGAACTAAAAATGGAGCAAAATGTATATAGACAATGAAAACTTCGAGAAGTGGATGGAGCAGCTTTCCAAGAAACTGATCGAAATAGGTAAAGACCTAAAGTCACTTATCAATACGGACAATGTTCTCGATGATAATGAGAAGCTGTTAGATAACCAAGATTTGGCTTTTCTCCTGAAAGTATCGTTCCGAACTCTCCAACGTTACAGAGTGAGCGGACAACTACCCTACTTTACCATCGGAAAGAAAACCTACTATCGAGCGAACGATATTCGGACTTTTGTTCGTGAACGTGCCGACTCTCAAACTTACAAGCAGTTTGAAAAAGCTAATCAATTAGAGAATAAATCTTGAAAGCAAAATGTAGCAGAGAAAAGAAGTCTATATTTAGGCTATTCCTCTACACTACCACCCCAATTTAGCAGAAACAGCTACGCCTTCCGGCTTCGCTCATTTCGCTAAATTGAGCAAGAGGGAACTGGACAAGTCCTGTTCTTCCCTCTTGCCCTGCGGGGCAAAGCCTTCGGCTTTAGCGTGTTACA
>USSR01000661.1 GCA_900557355.1 uncultured Bacteroides sp. | reverse complement strand
CCGGGGTATGATTTTGCGTTTGGTTGATGAGAATTATAAATTGTTTGTTTTTAGTATTTGTGTTGATTCTCAATGTATTGCATTTACCAAATGTTTTTCTGATAATGTAAAAGCATTTACCGTAGTATGTAACGACTTTTACCGCTTATTGTAACGGCTTTTACTTCGGTATGTAACGACCTTTACCTCGGCGTGTAAATGAAGTTACCGTGTGGGGTGAAGGTTGTTACCATGAAATGAAAGCAGCCGTGTCCACGTAAGGTGAAATTCATTCACCTGCCGGGGCACGGCTGTTTGTTTGTAAGATATGACTGGTCGTCCGTTGTATGGTAGATAGCGGAAACCTTGTTACCAGCTATATTCTTCTACATAGCTATCGAAATACTCTTCCTGTTGCAAACCCAACTTCTTGGCCAGTGCCATCACTTTTTGTTGTTCGGAAGGCGACAACAAGGTTTCTCCTTTCCGTTTCTGATAATATTTTCTGATTCCCCACGTGCCTATCAGCCCGTAGCGGAATGTTCCTGATGCACTGACAGCCAGTGCTTCCGTGGTGCGGACAAAACCTTTGGCATAGTGCACTTTCTGGTTGGAACGGTAATATTCGCACTTCCCTGTCCTGGCTTCAATCGTTTTCGGATTCAGTGTAGGCGGAAAAGTAACACTTGCCGGTGTATGAGTGTATGCAATCCGGCGTAGGCAAGTGTCGGCATGAGGGCAATCTGCCGTTGCGCACAGACCAAAGTTATGGGGAACTCTTGAATAATCGAATGATTCTTTTTCCATTGTGTTTTCAATTTAATGATTGTGCGGCAAAGGTACGATATATATCACAGATTGAGGCAGATTATAAAATGATATTCTGTGATATTATGACTCGTTTTTATAAAGTATGTTTGACTGAAATATCAGGATTATCTTTTATAAATAAAAAATCCGTTACTTCCATATCATACATCAGTAACGGATTTACCCTGTCAAACAATCTGATTACTTCGTTAGATTCCTATATCTCTGTAAAGCTTCCAGATAATAGTAGTCTGCATAGTTCAGAGGCACATCTATTTCCGAGCCATGAGGAAGTGAACCGGTGGAGTGCATCAGTACAAATCCTTGGTTGCTGCCTTTCATAGCCAAATATTTATCACTGGAAAGATTTTTCAGAATGGTTTCGGCATAGTCGAAATATTTCTTTCCTTCCGGAGCTAAGGTGCTGAGCTCAAGTAATGCTGAGGCTGTGATGGCTGCTGCCGAGGCATCTCTCGGAGTGCTTTTACCTGCCGGTGCGTCATAGTCCCAATATGGAATGCAGTCGTCGGTAGTTACTCTTTTCATAATCATATCCGCTATGTTTGTAGCTTCTTGAAGGAAAGCAGTATCTTTTGTTTCGCAATAACATGAAGTGTAGCCATATACTGCCCAAGCCTGTCCGCGCGACCAAGCAGAACCATCGTTTTTACCTTGATAAGTACCTTTACTTTCCACTGTGCCGTCATTGTTGTAGCTGATGACATGATAAGAGGTGTAATCCGGACGGAAATGATGTTTCATGGTGGTTTGAGCATGTTTAACAGCCACTCTGTAATAAGTGCTGTCTCCGGTCAGCCGGGTTGCATTAAACAATAAATCCAAGTTCATCATGTTATCAATGATAACCGGAAAATTCCAGTGTCCGAAGTCCCACGAGCGGATACAGCCAATTTCCGGATTGAAACGTGCGCAGAGATTATCTGCTGTTTCCACAATTATGCTTTTAATGCTGTCATTGGGAGCCAGGCGGAGAGCATTGCCGAAACTGCAATTGATCATGAAACCTAAATCATGCGTATCTTTGAAACTTCTTATCGGGTTCAGCAAGTTAGTATATTGGATAGCTTGTTCTTTTAACTTTTCATTTTTTGTCATCTCATAGGCGTACCATAGGCTCCCGGGGAAAAAACCGCTGGTCCAATCATAGATATCGGTCAGATGCCTTTTACCAGTTATTTCAACAGATGGATTAGGTAAAAGAGCTTTTTGGAATGAATTGGGACTTCGTTCCAACTGGCTGGTAAGAAAGTCGATGTCGTATCCCGCCCATACAGATCTGGGGAGCTTTGCAGAGTCAGCAAGCTCATTTGCCGTCAATTCCAATTGATAGGAAGCAACATCTAAAGTTTCTTTTACCCATGATTCCTGATTCATATCTGTTTTCTTTTGACAACTGACGAGCCCCAATAATAGGGCGGCTATAATTGATCTGTTTATTTTCATACTAAAAATTGAATTATAAAATGATTATTACTATACTACTTAATCTTCTGATTGATAAACCACGTTTGCAGGGATTAATATCTGTTTCTCCTTTTGATCTCGGAAAATGATAATTTCCACTACTTTGGTAAAATCAGCCTGTTTTGTGTGTTTTATCATATCCGCCAATGTGTGAATATCGTTTCCTGCCAATGAAAGAATCACGTCATTAGGTTGTATAAAGTCACGTAATGGACTTTCCAATGCATCAACAGCAATGACATATACGCCTCGCTTAGAATCCATTCCGGTAGCGGAACGTTCTTCTTCCGAATCCAGTTCTTTTAAAGACAATCCTGACCAGTTTTTAGTGACTATGCTTTTAGCTTTATGTGCATAAATAGTCGGGAGGGGCATTTGGGGGTGTTTAGCCAGTTGTTTTAAATTAGGAGAAACCACTCCGAACTTATCCATCTCAAAGTTCTTGAAACCACATAAAGGAGTTATCTTTGATATCTCCACAATACTGAAATCGCCAATGAGGGCGTTTTTGAATGTCACGGGATAAACAACAGAATGCTTGTCTGTATGATTTTTAATTGCCTCCTGATATGACAGGCTGTCAGTAAATAAATTGTAATCTGTCTCTGCTCCCCAATCAGAAACTCTGATAGGACGATAAGGACGCATTATCAGATTTCTGACAAATACATCACCACTGTTTTTAAACCATACATGTGGATGGAATGTATTATTCACTATTATATTATTTTCTACAACTCGATAAAAGCCTTCTCTTAACTTTATCCCTCCACTTAAGCAAAGATTATTGTAGATGTGATAATTACTGGAACCATCATCCAGGTCAATATCCCAACCACGGTCACATCTGAATCGGTTGTATCGTATTATATTTTCTTTTTTAGCGTCAAGGAGGATGATATCGGGCTCTGCTGTAACCAAGCTGTCCATTTGGGAACGATTGCTTCTCCAAAAGCGGTCTCTTCCCCAGGAGTTGAGCGAACCGTGATCGCCCGTTTCTCTTACAGTGTTGAAAACATCATTATACTCGATAATATGCCCTCCCCAAGTACCTTCGCTTATATTGATACCTGCACGTGGGGTATGGTAGATACTGTTGTGACTGATAGTGATGGAGCTGCACATTGATAACTGAACTCCGGCAACTTGTTTTTCGTAAAGCCCTATATGATGAATCAAATTGTCATAGACTAAACATTCTGTTGGATAATTCTCTGTTTTAGAACCGGTGATACGGTCAATCTGTGGTATAGCCACGGATTCTTCATATCTGAATGAAGGAGAACGCACGGCTTCAGGATCACCTACGAAACAAATCCCGCTGGCACCTATTTGAGACAAATGACAACCAGTGACAGAAGATTGGTAGTTATAATTAGAGAAGAGTATTGCGTTACCTCCCAAATTATAAAAATTACAATCTTGTATTCTGCAGTTTTCACTGCCCTCCAATAGAATGCTACCTCCCCGATATATAGCCCAGTCCGAGCGCAACAAGGTCTCATAAGGCTCCATAAAAGTTCGGGTGGTTTGAGTAAACTCAATATCTTTTATAGTAATATTCTGTACCGGTCTTTCCTTACAGCCTCTCAATTCAATCAGATGCTTCAGTTGGGGCGTTTCTAATGTAATCTCTTCCATATTCTCATCAGGCATGGGATAATAATAGAGTATTCTATTTTCTTTGTCATAATACCATTCTA
>USSR01000660.1 GCA_900557355.1 uncultured Bacteroides sp. | reverse complement strand
ACAAAAGTATCTACATGCACTGTCCGAAAGGAAAAGTTGCTGAGGCATATATGAAATTGACACAGGAGGTTTTGAATAATGAAAAATAGAAGTGGCGAAAAGATTAAACTGGCAAGCATTGATGAACTGCTTGGTGTGGTAAATGAAGAATCTGCAATGGAGATAGAGATTAGTAAGATCCATCCGTTTAAAAATCATCCGTTCAAGGTGCTGGATGATGAAAAGATGCAGGATCTGGTTGAAAGTGTAAGGATCAATGGAGTACTGACACCGGTACTGCTTCGAATGGATGATAATGAAGAATATGAAATGGTATCCGGTCACAGAAGAATGCATGCAGCACAGCTTGCAGGACTTACAACTATTCCGGCAATCGTAAGAGAATTATCGGATGATGATGCCATTGTGGCTATGGTGGATGCTAACATTCAGCGAGAGGAATTGTTGCCGAGTGAGAAAGCATTTGCTTATAAGATGAAACTAGAGGCAATGAAAAGACAGGGAGTTAGAACAGATTTAACTTTGTCTCAAAATGAGACGAAGTTGAGATCTGATGAAGTCTTGAGCAAGCAAGTTGGGGAAAGTAGAGCTCAGGTTCAAAGATTTGTACGATTAACAGAACTTATTCCGGAACTTCTTGATCTGGTAGATAACAAGAAGCTTCAGTTTACGGTTGCTGTCAATATCTCCTACATCGATAAGGAAGTACAGGGATGGATCTACGAATATATCAGCGACACCGGATTCATCAAACCAAAACAGATTGCAGCACTCAGAAATCAGCTGAATGATGGACCAATCAATCAGATTCAGATGTTATCGATTTTCAATAACTGTGTGATGGCAAAGAAAGTATCCCGGTCTCTTACTTTCTCAGAAAAGAAACTGACAAAGTATTTTCCGGATGATTATACAGCCAAAGATATGGAGCAGGTGATTGAATCATTATTAGAAAAATGGATGCAGGAACAGTCCTGTTAAGGATAGAAAAAGCTAAGAAAACAAAGTCAAAGAAGTTTAAAAAGAGGACTTCTTAGCAGAAAACGAAAGGAGGAAATTATGGAGAAAAAAATGACATTTAATTATTTTTACGGTACCGAAGCTGATCAGTTCAGCTTCTACCGCATACCAAAAGCATTATTTACAGACAGCTATTTTAAAGATTTATCAAGCGATGCTAAAATTTTATATGGACTGATGTTGGATCGAATGTCTCTTTCCATCAAAAATCAGTGGTTTGACGACAAAAACAGAGCATATATCTACTTTTCCATCGAAGATATCATGGAATTACTGAACTGTGGCAGAAATAAAGCCATCAAATCCATGAGAGAGCTGGATGACGAAACAGGAATTGGTCTGATTGAGAAACGCAGGCAGGGATTTGGAAAGGTGAATGTTATCTACGTAAAAACCTTTATGCCTGAGAAAACAGATGAGAAAAAATTTGGAGAGGAATTAGAGAAGTTTAAAAAACAAACTTCTGTGGAAAATGAAGAGCCTGCAGAAGTTTACAATTTAAACTTCATGAAGTCCCAAAATCAAACTTCTAGAAGTCCCGAAAACAAACTTCAAGAAGTTTACATTTCAAACCCTAATAATACTAATCTTAGTGATACTGAAATGAATGATAATAAATCTAATCCTATCATATCTGTGGATGAGAAAAGATTTGATAGCGATAATCGCTCTGAGGATTATCAGGCTTATGAAAACCTTGTCAAAGAGACCATTGATTATGAATCACTGGAAGTAACCCATCATGACGATATGCGACAGGTAGATGAAATCGTGAACCTGATCGTAGAAACTGTGATGTGTAAAAATGACAAGATATTGATTGCCAGCAACTGGTATCCGGCATCACTGGTGAAGAAAAAATTTCTGATGCTGACCTATTCACATATCGAGTATGTCTTACACTGTATGCGTGGTAACACCACCAAAGTGAAGAACATCAAGAAATATTTATTAGCATCCCTGTTTAATGCACCGTCTACGATGAACGGGTATTATCAGGCAGAGGTGAACCATGATATGCCAGGACTGGTAAGATAGGAGGTGCACATGTTTATTTTAAAACTTGCTGGGAAAATATTATTACTGCCGGTATGGCTGATCCTTTTTGTGATCGGACTGGCAGTAAAGATGACAGTACAGACTTATGCGGTTGTCAGAGGGATCCTTGGGTTTATATTCACTTTGTTGATTATAGCGACTGCATACTGTTACCATGACTGGGTACAGGTTGCATTTCTGTTTTCGCTGAGTGTAATTCTGTATCTGATCCTTTTTGCAGGAGTGTTCGTAGATACTGTACTGGACATGACAAGAGAACGTATTATTGATTTTATTATATCGTGAGGAGGATATGAAAATGAGCGAAAACAATGATTATATTCAGTTACCACCACTTAAAAAAGACACACCGTCCGATGTGGTAGCATTTATGTGGGAGTACATGAAAGTACCGGAGGATTCAAGAGAAAAAGTTAAGAATCTGCTTAAAGATGCAAATGAAAATGGCGTAAAATTAAGTCATCAGGCACCAACACTGTATGATGTTGTCCCAAAAGAAGAAATTACTGAATTTGAAGAGCTTATACGCAAAACCATAGCTGACATTGTATCAGAAGCCAGTAGCATTGCCTGTTGGGTGTATGTGCAGAAATATGTGAAACAGAAAACTCTTGACGAAATGCTACAAGAATTGCCAGGAGCAGGCCAGTTTATCATTGTCATGGATACCTGGTTCGAAAGACTGATGGCGGAATAATGGATGCTATGATAGAATAAAGAAAACGATTTGAAGTGCAAATCGGAATTTGTAGATGCAAGATAACCAAGAGTATTTAATTGACAAGCTATGAATCATTTGCTATCATTGAACGGTATATTAATAAGACAGTTCGTTTGTACCATCCTGTCTCTAAATAAAACCAGGGCTATTATTTTTATAATTTATAATTGGAATTTTTTAGAAAAATAATCTATTAAGGCACGGGTACAGATGGATCCGTGTTTTTTTATGCAATATTAGCAAATGGAGAAAAGGTTTATGTATATTTTAAAAACGGAGGCAAGTTTTGACTCAGCACATTTTCTTGCAGGATACGATGGAAAATGCAGCAATCTTCATGGACATAGATGGAAGATTATTCTTGAAGTTCAAGCTGAGGAACTAAAGGACGACATTCAGCATAAGGGGATGTACGTGGATTTTGGAGAATTGAAAAAAGATTTAAGAGACCTTGCAGACTCAATGGATCATGCATTAATTATAGAAAGAAATTCATTGAAGGAAACTACACTTGAAGCTTTAAAAAGCGAGAATTTCAAAATTATTGAACTTGATTTCCGACCGACAGCGGAGAATATGGCCAAGTATTTTTATGAAAAAATAAAAAAACTTGGATATAACATGAAAGCTGTAACGGTATATGAAACTCCTGTCAATAGTGCAACTTATATGGAATAATTATAAATAATTTTCTAATCTGAAAGGAGTTGTATATGAGTAAATATGAAGTGGTTGAAAAATTTGTAAGTATCAATGGTGAAGGAACTAAAGCCGGACAACTTGCGGTTTTTATACGTTTTAAAGGCTGTAATCTTAAGTGTAAATATTGCGATACCAAATGGGCCAATGAGCAAGATACACTTTATCAACCCATGACGGAAGAAGAAATACTTGATTATGTTTTATCAACGGGAGTGAAAAATGTCACTCTTACCGGTGGTGAACCATTATTAAGAGACGATATTGAAAAAGTTATAACAGTTCTTGCAGAAAACAATCTGAATGTAGAAATAGAGACTAACGGTAGCATTTTTCTTGACAAAATCCGTAAGCTTCATAAAGAAAATGTAACTTTTACAATGGATTATAAGCTTTCCTGTAGTGGAATGGAACAGTCCATGAATCTAGGAAATTTTGATATTTTAAATAGCAATGATACTGTCAAATTTGTAGTAGGAAGCCGAGAGGGA
>USSR01000659.1 GCA_900557355.1 uncultured Bacteroides sp. | reverse complement strand
CCAACGGGCCTGTTACTTCCAAGTGGGGAAAAGTGCGTGCCGATATGGGACATCCCGAATCCTTCAATCTGAAGATGATCGGTATCGGTAATGAACAGTGGGATAAGGTTTATGTAGAACGTTTGGAAGCTTTCACAAAAGCTATCCGTGCGAAATATCCTGATGTGAAGGTTGTAGGTAGCTCCGGCCCGAGTGCCAGCGGTGATAAATTCGATTATCTCTGGCCCGAAATGAAGCGTATCGGTGTAGACCTGGTGGACGAACACTACTACATGAATCCTGATTGGTTCTTTGGCAATGCGTCACGCTATGACAATTACGACCGCAAAGGTCCGAAGGTTTTCGCCGGAGAATATGCTTCACACGATCATTCCACGAAGAAGGATAACAACTTCCTCGCCGCCCTTTCCGAAGCTGCCTTTATGACGGGACTGGAACGGAATGCGGATGTTGTTCATCTGGCTACTTATGCGCCGTTGTTTGCTCACGTAGACGCTTGGCAGTGGAATCCGGACTTGATCTGGTGCGCATGATGCGCACACCGAACTATTACGTTTAGCAGATGTACGGCATGAATGCCGGTACCGATGTACTCAGCCTGAAGATGGATGGCAAAGCAGTAGCGGGGCAGGACAGCCTCTATGCAACAGCTGCACTGAATGCACCTACCGGAGAAATCATCCTGAAACTGGTGAATGCAAGCAGTAAGCCTGCCGATGTTCAGATCGATTTCAATGGTTTGAAGAAACGTCAGTTGGTTGCCGGTTCCTGCACTTACTTACAGAATGACAATTGGCGCACAGTAAATACGCTGGATCAGGAAGCGATTGTTCCCCGTGTACGTCCGGTACAGGTAGAAGGACAATCTCTGAAACTGAAACTTGAACCACGTTCGTTCGGAGTGTACCGGATACAGTAGCTCTTTGAACTCTATTCCCCCTTTTTTGAACTATTATTCACCCTAAAAAAAGTTCATTCACCCTATCTTTGTAGCGGTATGCAGAAAATATTCTTCGTGCCGCTACAAACATACTAATTTTATATCCATGAAGAAACATCTTATTACCGGACTCTTTGCAGCCCTGGCTCTGACTGCCAATGCACAGTCCTTTAAAGAGTGGCTTGATCCGGAAATCAATGCCGTGAACCGTGCTCCCATGCACACTAATTACTTTGCCTATGAATCGGCAGATGCCGCCATGCAAGGCAAGAAAGCCCAATCTACTAATTACATGACTTTGAACGGTACCTGGAAATTCTCTTGGGTACGCAATGCCGACCAGCGTCCTACCGACTTCTGGAAAGTAGGTTTCAATGACAAAGGCTGGAATAATCTGCAAGTTCCCGCTGTGTGGGAATTGAATGGTTATGGCGATCCTATTTATGTGAACACCGGCTACGCTTGGCGTAATCAGTTCCAGAATAACCCTCCTGAAGTTCCTACAGAGAACAATCATGTAGGTTCTTACCGTCGTGAGATCATTGTTCCCGCCGACTGGAAAGGGAAAGACATTATCGCTCATTTCGGTTCTGTAACCTCCAACATGTATCTCTGGGTAAATGGCCGTTATGTAGGCTATAGCGAAGACAGCAAGCTTGAAGCCGAATTTGACCTGACTCCTTATTTGAAACCCGGACAAACGAATCTTATCGCTTTCCAGGTATTCCGCTGGTGTGATGGAACCTACCTGGAAGACCAGGACTTCTTCCGTTACAGTGGTGTGGGACGTGATTGCTACCTCTATGCCCGCAACAAGAAACGTATCCAGGACATCCGTATCACTCCGGATTTGGACGAGGCATACGAAAATGGTTCTCTGCGTGTGACGCTCGACCTGAAAGGCAGTGGTAACGTAAATCTGGAATTACTGGATGCTACCGGCAAGGCAGTAGCTACGGAAACAGCCAAAGGTAGCGGTACCATTCTGATGAATGTGGAAAATCCGCATAAATGGACAGCCGAAACTCCTTACCTCTATACACTGCGTGCCACTTTGCAAGGCAGCAACGAAGTAATCCCCGTAAAGGTAGGCTTCCGTAAGATTGAATTGAAAGGTGACCAGATATTAGTAAACGGTCAGGCCGTTCTCTTCAAAGGTGCCGACCGTCATGAAATTGATCCGGATGGTGGTTATGTAGTATCTCCCGAACGCATGATCCAGGATATCCAGGTCATGAAGAAATTTAATATCAACGCTGTGCGTACCTGTCACTATCCTGATGACAATCTGTGGTACGACCTTTGCGACCAATACGGTTTGTATGTAGTGGCTGAGGCTAATGTCGAATCACACGGTATGGGTTATCGTGAAAAGACACTGGCTAAACGCACCGACTATGCCAAAGCTCACATGGAACGTAACCAGCGCAACGTACAACGCGGCTTCAATCATCCCAGCATTATTTTCTGGTCATTGGGTAACGAAGCCGGTTTCGGACCTAACTTTGAAGCTTGCTACCGTTGGATCAAGAATGAAGATTCCAGTCGTGCCGTACAATACGAACAGGCACACGGAAACGAGTTTACCGACATCGACTGTCCCATGTATGCCGATTACAAGCACATAGAAAGATATGGCCAGCGTACAGATGCCAAGAAGCCCCTTATCCAGTGTGAATATGCCCACGCTATGGGTAACTCACAGGGCGGTTTCAAAGAATATTGGGATCTGATCCGTAAATACCCCAACCTGCAAGGCGGTTTTATCTGGGACTTCGTAGACCAGTCCGTTCGTTGGAAAGGCAAAGACGGTGTTACTATCTACGCTTATGGCGGTGACTTCAACCGTTACGACGGTTCCGACAAGAACTTCTGTGATAATGGTCTGATCAGTCCCGACCGTGTTCCCAATCCGCACATGTACGAAGTGGGTTACTATTCCCAGAACATCTGGACAACTCCTGCTGACCTGAAGAACGGTGAAGTGAACGTGTACAACGAAAACTTCTTCCGTGACCTTTCCGCTTACTATCTGGATTGGCAATTGCTTGCTAACGGTAAAGTAATTCGTACCGGTCGTGTAGAAGACCTCAACGTAGCTCCGCAGCAGACTGCCAGAGTGAAACTGAACATCGGCAAAACCTGCGAATGCAAAGAATGGTTGTTGAATGTAACTTATCGCCTGAAGAACCGCGAAGGTTTGCTCCCTGCCGGATATGCCGTAGCCAAAGACCAGCTTGTACTGAACCCCTACAAGGCTCCTGCTATGGACCTGAAGAATGTGGAAGTTGTGAATACTCCTACCGTTGCTCCTCAAATCCAGGAAAACGACTGGCGTTATCTGATCATCAACGGTGATAACTTCCGTCTGGAATTCAACAAACATACCGGTTACCTGAATCGCTACAACGTAGCAGGCACGGAATTGATGAACGAAGATGCCGAACTGGCACCTAACTTCTGGCGTGCACCTACCGACAATGATTTCGGTGCAGGTTTGCAACAGAAATTCGCTGTCTGGAAGAACCCGGGTCTGAAGCTAACTTCCTTCAAATGGGAGACAGTAGACAATCAGACAGTGGTACGTGCAGAATACGAAATGAAGAATGTTTCTGCCAAACTGGATCTTACTTATGTAATCAACAACAAGGGTGCTGTAAAGGTGACTCAGAAGATGACTGCCGATCCGCAGGCTAAAGTATCTCATATGTTCCGTTTCGGTATGCAGATGCAGATGCCCAAGACTTTTGAAACTGTAGAATACTATGGCCGTGGCCCGGTAGAGAACTACAGTGACCGTAATCATTGTACAGATCTGGGATTGTATCGCCAAAGTGTAGATGAACAATTCTATTCTTATATCCGTCCGCAGGAAACAGGTACGAAGACAGATATCCGCTGGTGGAAGCAACTGAACGATGCCGGACGCGGTTTGCAGATTGTAGCTGACGCTCCGTTCTCCGCATCAGCCCTGCACTATACTATCGAGTCTTTGGACGATGGTTGGGACAAAGGTCAGAGCCACTCTCCCGAAGTGAAAGAGGCTAACCTGA
>USSR01000658.1 GCA_900557355.1 uncultured Bacteroides sp. | reverse complement strand
AACTAGTGAATAAAATGCTTACAGCCGTTAATAATGCGTATAATAAATGTTTCATAATGAATTGATATTAAGTGAATAATGTTTTTTTACGAGTTTATAACCAAATGACTTTTCCATCTTCATAAAGGAAGATTCTATGATGTTCTTGAGTATTTTTACTGCAGTGACTTAATTTCAATAATGCCTTTCGAGGGACATTGTTGAATATAAGATAGCTGCCATTCCCTTCTTTGCGTTCAATTGTACGCCATTCATTTTCCCAATATGATAATTCATATGTGTTCGATTTGCCAAGCCATGATCTTATATAGGGACTTATTCCTATGGCAGATAATTTGTATTCATTATTTAAATCAAAATCAATATATCCTTTGGAGACTTCTCCGCTGAAGGCGGTATCGCTACATCCGTCAATTAGCATTTCCGGTTTTTCATCTTCGTTGTTATGCGGCAAAGGAGACAGGATTTGAATGCCGGTGATCAGTTTGTCTGCACTATAAAATGAAAGTTCTCCTAGGGCAATGCCGGGCGATGGTAAATAAAGCCGGACAAATCGATACGACATCGGGTCGTCTATTCTGAAAAGTTGATGTTGTATCTGTAATGTATCATTGATGGTATACAATAGTTTATCTTTTTTCCCATTTTTCATTCCCCAAAGTTCGCTTCCTTTTAATGAAGTCAGGTTCTTCCTGTTCTCGTTGAACGGCACTTGACCCGCAAAATTGCGAATTACGACTTGCCCCTTTTCTCCGTTGGCAGACAGATTTTGCAGGGTACCGTCGGATTTTAACCAGAACGGTTGTCCTGCCGGTATGCTTTTCCCTTTTGCATAATAAGTAGGAAGGTATACAATATCTTTTCCCATTTTGTCGAATGTTACTTGTTGCCCTTTTATCTTGCCCCACTGAACAGGAATCCAGTCTTGATAGTTGTAAACTGATAAATAAGCATAACCGGGGATCGGATTAATAGAATCTGTATTCAATACCACTCGTACATCTTGAGTTTCAAAATATTCAGAAGATACATCTTTCTTCTTTTCATTCAGAAATAGAGGTGGAATATCCTCACGTGTAACTTTCTCATCGGATAATGGACCTTCCATATGATTGGAGAAAGTCTTGCGATAGACTTTGGGCAGTCTGAACTTCCCCCAAAAGCTATCGTATGATTTGTTATTATAAATACGTTTATATTTCCAACGGTCGTCATCCCAAAATGCTTCAAAAGCATAAGACTCTCCGTTTACAATGATCACGTTCCAGCTGTGCCCTCCGTTGCGATTGCCCCATACGGGAACGAAATCTACGGCGGCGGCCATTCCTACTGATGAAAGTAGCAAGGAGTTGAACCAGCATCGCTGTTCGCATGTACCGGTTTTTATCTTTTCGAATGTAGATGCAGTTAATATTGGGATGAATGGAACATAGTAGGGAGAATGAACGATATCTTTATAAAGAAACAATAAAGAGTCGGTCTCCTCCATGACGTTCTTTCCATGTGTTGCATAAAAGTCTTTATGATGGCGTTGATAATATCTATCTCTTGAATTGTCGATTACCAATCCGTTTTCTCTCCGGTATGGCAAGATGTATTCGCAAAACTCATTAAACGAACAATTTTGTGTATATACGTTCCCTTTCCATGCTTTGAATGCCAGTTCAATTTCAGAGATAATAGTTGAGGCTGTTAAGTGCTCCGCATCGTTCCTGTTTTTTGCCATCAATTCATCTGAGTATACAAAGCAGAACACTTGCCATAAACTGTCAATTTCTTCTCCGCATTTCTTATTTATTTCATAATTGTATTTCTTTCTGACATTGTCGTATATCTTGTAAAAAGGAGCATATACAGTTTGCAAGTTGGAGTCATTGGCGTATGATCCCTGCATGTTGGAGATTAGAAACTTGGCAGCTTCTAGCTTCAACGAGTCGTTTGCGTAATGTTTTAAAACCTTTTGCAGTTCCGAACAGTTTTCTTTGGCGGATGACAACGTTTTGTCTAAAGCACTTTTTTGAGTGCAAGAAACTAGTAGAAGCATTCCGGAGATATATAAATAATTTAACCATTTCTTTTTCATCATCCTATCTTTTAAGGTCTATTTCCAATAAAATGTATACTCCTTTTCGTAGAGTTCTCTATTCCGTTTTCCATTGTCATTTCTTTTAAAGGTCCAGCTATAAATGACACAATGTAATTGTATTTTATATATTGAATCCAAGTCTTTTACATATCCTCCTTTTTTTAGCTCTAATAAACTGATATTACTTTTTTTAGTTTCTTTCGGGAGGAAATTAAGATATAACTCTGTTGGATGATACATACATCTGCTATAGCCTATTTTTTTATTGTTCTTATCATAAATATTAAGATCGTAAAAACTTCCTGTATCGCTACCGTCATTCGTTTGAGAATGGCGAAGAATAGCTTTCAGCTTCTTGTCATTGTTTTTTAGAGTAAATGTCAGGCATTTCTTTTGCTTGTCAAATGTTGCTTCCAGGCTCATTTGCCGTTGTTGCCCCATTATTGGTAACATTGTAATTAATAATACTATTGTAATAATTATTTTCATTGTATTTATATATGTGTTGATTGTCAGTATTTTAATATCTATAATAAGAGGTTATTCTAATATTGAATAGCCTCTTATTATAAAAGTGACTCTCAATGTCAATATTGAGACTACAGGTTGACTACTTAGGTGTATATAGCATCTTAGATGCATTTGTTATTTTGGCTTTTGATCCCACCAATATAAGATATAATTCATTTTTCTTCCAAGTTCAGTTGGAGTATACCAAATATTAGACTTTAACTCAGTTTCAATCTTACGATAAACAGAAACTGGAATTGTGGCTAGTGAATCAAAAGTGTGAAATATAAAGTCCACTTCGGACACCTTTCCTGTTTTTGGATCAATATACATACTTATAATTAGCTCTTCTTTTATACGTTTTTTCTCAGTAGTTGAAAATGCGCTATTTACAATATCAAAGCGTTTAGAACGCGTCCAATTATCATCTTCAAACAAGGGTACATATACGTCAGGGTGCATATAAGGTTCACCGATTGTCGTATCTATCTGAGGTGAATACGTCCACTTATTAGTTTTATTGTACAATCTAATAGTTCCTGAACCGGCTACATCACACTGATAGGTGTAACTATTTTCATTAAATGTTTTAGTACTAGTATAATAGTTCGTTTGAGCAAATGTATGTGCTATGCTAAAAAGCATACTGATTAATGTTAATATTATTTTCATTAGATGCAATTTTTAGTTATTTCTCTTAAATTCTTAAAGTTATCTAATATAGGCCTGTTTGAAGCAAAAACAAACCCTCTTTGAGCTGTATATCCATTAGATTCAAAAGTCGATGCAGCTTCTTTGAGTTTTTCTTTTAATGATGTAATTGTTGCGTCACCTCTTAAAAAACCTCTTTCATCTATAAATCGATTAATATCTTTAATGGATCTACGGCGTGGATCTGTATTATCTCTTGTTTCCCATTTGCTTTCAGGATATTCTTTAAGACTTCTTAGATACAAATATTGTACAAAATGAGTCTCAATCTCGGCATTTAAAGTTGATTCATTGTAGGATGAAGTTGATTCTCTATATGATTGAAAAGCATGCATCATTTCATGTATAAGGCAATTGCTTTCCATTTGTTTACCTAATGTTATTCCAAACGAACCATCCTCGTTACGCTTGCCGAAGCCACCGTTCGTACCAGAATTGAATTCAATCGTAATTGTTTTTCCCTTTAAAATATCAACTAATCCATTATATAATCCTTTTCCCATACAATTTTGCGTGATTTTATCCAGCATCTTTTCAATCACCCTCCAATTCTCATCTATCATACTTGAGTTTCGGAAAATTGTTTTCGCTTTAGGAGCTATTGATTGTGGTTGATAACCTCCTCCACCACCTCCACTTGTGTTTTCATTGGGATCCCATTGTCCGCCAGTATTACCATCTTCTTCATAAGTG
>USSR01000657.1 GCA_900557355.1 uncultured Bacteroides sp. | reverse complement strand
TCCATTTCCCAATACCTCCAGTCCGGTAACCTGCCGATTTGAACATATCCGCCAACGTATAGCGGTCCGGCTTTATAATCATGGCGGCATTTCCAGCAGCAATACCAGTTCCCTTTCGGCGCCAGGCATATTCGCCTGTCAGCAAGGCGTAACGAGATGGGGTACTTGTTGCGGCAGCGCAATGCGCATTAGTAAAACGAATACCTTCGGATGCCAATTTATCGACATTAGGAGTACTTACGGAAGAAGTACCATTACAGCTTAAATCGCCATAACCAATATCGTCTGCATAGATTAACAACACGTTAGGACGTTGTCCCTTCAATTCGTCCGAAATCTTTTTACCGGAAGAAGAACAAGCCGTACAAGCTACCGCCCCCAAAGGGAGGAAATAAAAGATTCTATTCATAGTATATTCATTAAAATTAGAAAACATCTTTTGGGTGAGTACAAATGTAGCACTCACAAAAAAGATTCAGGTTGAAAATCATGGCAAAAAAGTTAAGAAAACAATCATTTCTACGTTTATTTTGATTCATACAAAGTTTTCAGATATTTCACACGCCAATCCACTCCATTACAGGACTTTTGTACATCTGCCTCCTCCAACTTGAAGGGAGCAAGCAACCCGCTTTCTACAAGGTAAGTGAAATCATTGAGAGCAAGCAAAGATTCCGCACCAGTCGTAGAGTTATCCAAGACAGAATATACGTCTTTATCCGCAAAGCGGTCTCCCGTCCGGGACAGAAATACCATAGCCCGCGCACGGATATAGCTTCGTTCATCATCAAGAAGACACTGGGCCGTTTTCTTCAACGAAACCGCTTCTTTGCCAAAGGCGGCACATGTGGTCAGCCCCCACCAACGCTCCACAGCGTCATCTGATTTCAACGCCTGCTCAAGTCTGGACTTTATCTCATTAAAATCTTCAATCTGCAAATCGGCTACCTCCCTGAAAGTTTCAATACGCTTCTTATTTCTGTTTCCGTAAGCATCCGGATTATCCATTGCCTCTTCCAGGATAAGAGTTTCGGGAAAGAATCCCAAATCCGCTTTCTCCACCAGATAAGTACCCAATTCTTTCCTCAACCCAGCTAATATCTTCCCATAAGCTGGATTTTCGGCCAAATTATTGAGTTCCATAGGATCTTTTTCCAAATCATAGAGTTCTTCAGTTCCGAAAGGCTCAAAGAAAGACAACTGGTCCGCATTTAGTTTATTTTCCTTATATAATTGTTTCCACTCTTGGAATGCCAACTGTTTATATCTATAGAGGGCATAAAGAGACTGAGTATGGTAAGGCTGATAATTCCGTACATAACGATACCTGCCTTTACGGATTACCCGGTTAAATGCATACAATTCGTCGAAGCGATCACCATAACCATATACGCACTCCTGTCCTTTCACCGCTCCCTTTCCCAGGAAAGGGGTTCCATCCATCTGCTCGGGAACATCAATACCTGCCAGATTAAGAACTGTAGGTGCAAAATCCATAAAAGACACCAGGCCATCCTGTCGTGTTCCCACAGGCAAATCTATTTTATCCCTCCATTTCTTCGGTACATAGACCACCAACGGTACATGGATGCCAATATCATCCGTATATCCCTTTGTACCGGGCAGAGACCCACCGTTATCACCGAAAAAGAATATGAATGTGTTGTCCAACACCCCGTCTTCGCGAAGCATGTCCACAAGCTTTGTCGGCCTTCTGAATACGGTCGTAGAAAGTGGCATAGGTATAACGCATCAACTTGGTATCGGGAAGGTTGGGATGAATATAAACATCCGCCGGGTTATTCACTGTTTTTTTATTCTCCAAAGCCTGAGGGCCGAAATGCAGGCAAGATTCATGTGAGACCGTATTGTTTCTCTGGTAAAAGAAAGGCTGTTTCTTGTCCGGACGATTGCGCCAGGTAGTGAGGTCGCCTTTCTTCCGGTCCCACGCTTCTTCATCAAACACCACGTTATAGTCGGTTTTCGAAGCATTGCAAGTGTAATATCCGTTCCGGCGCAGATAAGCAGGAAACATGCTCAACCCTTCGGGCATCGGCATCTCCTGCATTTTCCGATGCAGGCTTCCCGCAAAACGCGGAGCATAACATCCGGTTATCAGTGTGGTACGTGCAGCAGAACTGACAGGCGCATTGCTATACGCATTCGTATAAATCAACCCTTCCTCCGCCAAACGTTCCAAATTGGGCGTAACCGCTCCTCTACCCTCATTAAATAAAGCCAGATAATGCGGAGACAAATCTTCAGCAAGAAACCATACGATATTGGGACGCTCGCCTTTTGGGGCATCAGCCGCTACATCGCCATTGGCAGCATACAATGAAGTCGCAGAAGCTATCAAGCCAACTGACGTCCATACTTTTCCTTTTAGCTCCATCTTGTTTTGTTGTTTAAGGTTGTTTATTTATTTTTTCCATTTAAAATTCTCACTCTCCGAATGCTGTTCCATGGCGAGTTTCCGCAATTCATCCACTTTGCGAGCATAAGTGGCACTTAAGTCCTTCTTCTCTCCGATGTCATCCGGCAGATAATAAAGTTCTTCTTTCAGCTTTTCCGGTTTCGACAAGTTGAGACGTACCAGTTTCCATCCGTCTTTTAAAATAGATTGTTTACCTCCTTCTTCATAAAACTCATAATAGACGAAATCGTGTTTCTTCTGTTGCTGTTCCTTGTTCAAAAGAGTAGGCAGATAAGAGATTCCATCCGTATCGTCCGGCAGATCAATGCCCGTCACCTCACAGATAGTAGGAAGGAAATCCCAAAAAGCAGAAATATGTGACGTTTCACGGTGTCCCTTAATCACTTTGGGCCACGAAAGCAAGAACGGCGTGCGTACACCGCCTTCATACAAATCGCGCTTATATCCCCGGTAAGGACCATTACTGTCAAAGAAATCCGGGTCATGACCGCCTACATGATGCACACCATTATCCGAAGAAAAAATAAAAATAGTGTTATCCCACATTTTCTTCTTTTTCAGTAAAGCGATAATTTGTCCTACATTAGTATCTATTTCGCTCACCATAGCCGCATAGGCAGCTTTGGGCTTGGGCTGGCTTTTGAAGCCGCCTTTCTTGTTACTATTAATGAAAGGAGTTTCCTCAAAAGCATCTTCATACTGACTCAAATCGGGATAATCCAAGTCAGCATGAGGAGGGGTAATGGCAAAGTAAGCAAAGAACGGCTGATCTCTTTTCTGCTTTTTAATAAAATCCAACCCTTTCTCCATTATCAGGAAATGGCTGTACACCTTTTTGTCCAACTGAACTTTCGTTTCATTCTCATACAAGTATTCGGGATAGTAGCGATGAGCCGCTGACTGCGACAAATAGCCGAAAAAGTAATCAAATCCTTTGTTTACCGGGCTTCCGGAAGTTCCCGGCCCGCCAAGTCCCCATTTGCCCACACACATCGTCGCATACCCTTTACCCTTCAGCAATTCGGCAACCGTGATTTCTTCTTTTGGCAAATGCAGGTCGAAACGCCCCTTCTCACTGACAACTCCCTTATTTCCTCTTACATAAGCATTACCGGTATGTTTACCCGTCATCAGGCAACAACGCGAAGGCGCACTGACCGTGGAGCCCGAATAATGCTGCATAAACTGCATACTCTTCGAAGCCAGCTCATCCAGATGGGGAGTTTTAATCTTTGATTGCTCGAAATAGCAATTCACATCACCGATTCCCATGTCATCTACCAATACCAAGACTATATTGGGAAGTTTCTCCGGCCCGGCCGCATCTGCTGTCAACGCCAATTGGGAAGCTGCTGCCACCCCTAATAAAAAACAAACCTTCATATTATTTTTATAATAGATTTATACTAAGTGCTCAATCAAAACTAGTACATATTTATTCCGACATTTTCCACTCATCCGCCCACTTCAGAACCGGCTTTCCATCTTCAAAAGCAATGGGCAACCAAATGTAACGCGCATCTATCGGATTCTTCGGACGCCAGCGGTCGGCCATAAAAATCCATGTATCCCTCTTTCCCTC
>USSR01000656.1 GCA_900557355.1 uncultured Bacteroides sp. | reverse complement strand
TCAGCCGGCATCGGCGGCAGGAATACTGGGAACTATGATCGGATATAGTAATATTCCTGAATATTGGAAAGAAGCTTTGTATGAAGTGGAAGATATTCCTTTTTCCCATACCTATATAAGTTTGAATAAAGCCTATGACATGACTTACAGGCATGCTTGTGAAATGCTTGGCAAGCATGGAAATGTGAAAGTCGGAAATGATTTTATCATCAAGCGGGAGCGTATCCGTCCCGTAGCGTTGGAAGTTGCTTTTGAGAATCTGAGAGTAAGCGACAAACTTACCATTGAGAAAGCGATAGATGATGTGAATCCGTTTTCTTTCGAGGGTACAGGACTGGTGGTGAAAGGATATGTGGCAGGCGGCCTTCCTGCAGATTATACAGCAGAGATGGAGGTATATATAGATGGAAAGTTATATGAAACCACCGCTTTGCCTCAGCACATTAATCACCGGAAGTGTGAATTGTTTTTTTGCTACGACTATCCGGTAGGGCAACACACCGTAACCTTTAAATGGAAGAACCCCGTATCCGGCGGGAAGATATGGATAACTGAAATTATAACCTATACAATGAAGCGGCAACCATGAAAAAGATAATATCCCTGATCAGTTTTTCTTCTCTGCTGCTGGTGATGGTAGCTTGCGGCAATAAGCATGCCACCACAGCAGAGGAGATATTGGCAAAAACGCATGCAGTAAAGACCCTGAACTCTTATGATGAAATGAGCTGCGTGGTGTATGACATGAAAGCAACTTCTGCATCGCCTCAAACTTTGATAGACCGTTTTATCAGTGACGACTGTGTGGAAGGTACCGGAAGTTTTGAAATCAAATACTCTTTCTCCGGTGAATCCTCCGAACCGGAATCTGTATATATTCAGCAAAGCGGTGGAGACTATCGCAGTGACTTGTCGTTCCATCCGTTGGCCCTTTCCATCTGGGTGAAAGGTAATAAGAACAATAAAGGTACGTTCCGCTTTATGGTGATTCAGGATACGGAGATGTTTACCCGGGATGCGCTTCATGATAAAGACCGCTGGCAATTCTTTGAATATGTGGACAAGGATGTGCTGACTAAAGAGGAATGGACTCGTATCATAATGCCTTACGAGGCTTTCACTTTTGCCAAAGGACGTGATATGGGTGATAACAAGCTGGTGCTGAACCGTCTTGAAGGATATCGGATTGAGGTAACGAACGATGACGGCACGGTGAGCACAGGTTCATTTTGTATCGATAACCTGGAGCAGTTGACTTCTTATACTCCCGAGTTCAAAGGTACTCCGAAGTTCTCCAGTGTTTTCATCCAGTTGCACAGAGTGTATGAGAATACCGACTGGGATAAGGAGTTCGAGGCAAGCCGCGAGGTGGGCATCGACACTTGGATCATCCAGTATGCCGAGGGATTCGATGACCGCACGGAAGAGAAAACCTCTTTCTATGCCCCCACAAAGCTGCCGTGGGTCACGAAACAATATGATATCATGAACCGCATGTTCGAAGCTGCCGAACGCAACGGTATGAAACTGATTGTCGGGCTATATCCCGGTGATTACAGCAAAAAAGACACTACGGCACCCGAGCAATACGAATTTCTGGTAGAACGGAACAAACAGGTCTTTGATGAACTGTTTGCCCTTTGGGGAAATCACCCCGGCTTGGCGGGCTGGTATATAACGGAAGAATTTCATGACGGTTCATACCCTGTGGGATGGCAGCAGGAACCTGCGCTTTCCATGCTTGCCGACTATTTGCAGACGGTAGCTGCCTACGTAAAGTCAAAATCTCCCAAAGAAGTTTGCATTGCCCCTGCTTTGTGGCGTGGGATGCCGGCTGATCTCTGCGGAGAGTGGTTCGGTAAGATATTTGCCCGGACACCTGATATTGATGTACTCTATCTTCAGGACATAGGTGGACGTTGTCTGGTGGACTTTGATGTAGACCTGCCTAACTGGTTTGCCGAAATAAAGAAAGCTTGCGATGCCAATGGAGTGATTTTTGGAGTAGACATAGAATCGTTCAAGGAGTGTTGGTGTCCGAGAATAACAATGCGTACCAAGCCTTGGTCGGAGTTGGAAGAACAATTAAGGGTTGCCGGAATGTTTACCGATCATATTACGAATTTCAGTTGGGCCACCTTTAAGCCGGGAACGGATACTTATGAAGGTTATAAGAAGTATATTGAAGGAAAATAACCTATTGCCGGCGCAATAAAACAACCCATTGGCGGAATTAGTAGTTCCTTTTGGGCGTCCAGAAGGAATCAAATCCGGGTTTGGTCAATATTTGGTTCGTATCAACTCCGTACCAAATTCGGTTAGAGGTACTCCTGTACGGGGATAATACGGAGCAAGTAAGGGGTTGCTCCCTTTGTGATACGTCTTTGACTATTTCAAAGAGTGAAACTAAGGGGAAGCAATGGTATGTTTAATCAATAAGAAAACAATTATTTTTTATGAATCAGTTTATCAAAGAAATACAAGAACAACCGGAAGCGTTGGAACGGACTCTTAGTTATTATCGTTCAAGAGAGGGAAAGGATCGTCTGGATGCTGTCTGTGCTCTATGGACAACCGGCGACTACGACAAAATTGTGTTTACCGGTATGGGGAGTTCTTATTTCATATCGCAAGCTGCCGCTACCATGATGACCGCTTATGATATACCCGCTTTTGCTGTCAATGCCGGAGAACTGTTGCATTTTCAGTCTTCGGTTCTGACAGAGCGCACTTTATTGGTTGCCATCTCACAGTCGGGCGAAAGCTATGAGGTGATTGAATTGCTTAAACAACTTGGCGAACGGCATCATTTACGATTGACAGTGGTTGGGGTCACAAATGAATCCGGAAGTTCTTTAGCTGCGATGGCCACTTGCAACCTGCTATGCAAAGCCGGAAAGGAAGAAATGACATCTACAAAGACATTTATTACTACCTATCTGGTGGTGTATCTGCTTGCAGAATCATTGAGCGGTCGCAGGGCGGATAATGATCTTTTAGACAGTGTCGTCCGGGAAGTCAGCCATCAGCTTGAGAAGAGGGAGACTTATTTATCCCGTTCGGTTGCTTTTCTGAGTGGGCATCCGTTTGTTCAGGTGATAGGTAGGGGGACGGTTTTTGCAAGTGCTGCCCAAACTGCCCTGATGTTTATGGAGGCTACCAAGACTCCGGCTTCCGCTTTGTTGGGTGGTGAGTTCCGCCACGGTCCGCTGGAGATGGTAGGCCCGGACTTTATTTGCATCATTTACGCACATTCACAGTCCGGCGTTTATCAACAGAGCATTAGGCTTGTGACTGATGTCCTGGCTTTTAACGGCAAAGTGATTCTGATATCGGATACCGCTTCCGGCATTGAAAGTGCGGATTTGCTGGAAATCAACGTTCATTGCGAAGACCCGGATTTGTTTGCCATTCCATCCATCATTCCTGTCCAGCTGATGGTGAACGCTTGGGCAAAAGAGATGGAACTGGTACCCGGCAGTTTTACGCATGGCGCAAAAGTAACTTCAATAGAATAATGATGGAACGGAAAAAAGTGGCCATAGGGGTTGATATCGGAGGCACAAAGATCAGTGCGGGGATTGTTGACGGAGAAGGATTGGTTTATGCCTCTCCCCGTACTATTGCAACTAATCCGAAAGAACCCGGCAAGGTGATTATTGCCAACTTGTTTTCTTTGTTGAAAAACATTTTGGCTGATGCCGTGGATTACGATGTGCAGGGCGTTGGTATCGGGTGTACCGGACCTCTCGATATAGAGAAAGGTGTGCTGTTGGATGTTGAGAATCTTCCCACTTTGAATTATTTCCCGTTGAAAGACACTGTCGAACAGGCATTTCCGTTGCAGGTGATCCTTGATAATGACGCTAATGCGCTGGTTTATGCCGAGGCATTATGGGGAGCAGGCCGGAATGCCGATTCGGTTCTGGGTTTCACTTTAGGAACGGGGATAGGATGTGCTTGGATCAATGCAGGAAAAATATGGCGTGGGCATTCCGGTTGCGCCGGAGAAATATGGACTTAG
>USSR01000655.1 GCA_900557355.1 uncultured Bacteroides sp. | reverse complement strand
TACCGAAATTTACGAATACCTACGTTTACTGTATGCACGCATCGGACGGACATTCAGTCCCATCAGCGGAGAGGAAGTAAAAAAACATTCCACAGAAGATATCGTAAACTGTATGTTAGGATATCCGGAAGGAACAAGATACACCGTACTGGCTCCGATATTACTCCGCGAAGACCGAACGATGAAGCAACAATTAGATATCGATATGAAACAAGGTTTCAACCGTCTGGAAGTAAACGGAGAAATGGTTCGTATTGACGAATACGAACCTAAAAAAGAAGATACTGTTTTCTTATTGATAGACCGTATGGTAGCATCTAAAGAGAAAGATGCAATCAGCCGGTTAACAGATTCTGCCGAGACAGCCATGTACGAAGGTGACGGTGCTTGCCTGCTGCGATTCTATCAACCTGACGGAACAACCAGCCTATACCGCTTCAGCACTAAATTCGAGGCAGACGGCATTACTTTTGAGGAGCCCAGTGACCAGATGTTTTCTTTCAATTCCCCTATTGGTGCATGTCCTGAGTGTGAGGGCTTCGGCAAAGTAATCGGCATTGATGAACACTTGGTAATACCCAACCGCTCATTATCCGTATACGACGGTGCCGTGGTATGTTGGCGCGGCGAAGTGATGGGCGAATGGAAAGACATGGTAATACGCGGTGCTGAAAAAGCCGGTTTCCCGATCTTCACCCCCTACTTTGAACTTACAAACGAACAACGCCGCATGTTATGGGAAGGCACCCCTTACTTCCAAGGAATCAATGCTTTCTTCAAGATGGTACAGGAAAATCAGTACAAAATACAATACCGTGTGATGTTGGCACGCTATCGTGGAAAAACGCTTTGTCCAAAGTGCCACGGTACCCGTCTGAAGCCCGAAGCCAGCTATGTACGGGTAGGCGGCCGAAATATCTCCGAACTTGTGGACTTGCCGATTACGGAACTGAAAACTTTCTTCGATAATCTTCAACTGGATAAGCATGATACAGATGTTGCCACCCGTATCCTAACAGAAATCAACAGTCGCATTCGTTTCCTTCTCGATGTAGGATTGGGATATCTGACACTAAACCGCCTCAGCAATTCGCTTTCCGGTGGTGAAAGTCAGCGCATCAACCTCGCCACTTCATTAGGCAGCAGCCTGGTTGGCTCACTCTACATTCTTGATGAACCAAGTATCGGGTTGCATAGCCGCGATACAGATAAGCTGATCCATGTATTACGTCAATTACAACAACTGGGTAATACGGTTGTCATCGTGGAGCATGACGAGGAAATTATCCGTGCAGCAGATTACATTATAGATATCGGGCCAAAAGCCGGACGCCTGGGCGGACAAGTTGTCTACCAGGGAGATATGAAAGATTTGCAACCGAATAGTGATAGTTACACAGTACGTTATCTGCTGGGAGAAGAAGAAATTCCCGTTCCGGAACACCGTCGTCCATGGAATAATTACATAGAACTGACCGGAGCCCGCGAGAATAACCTGAAAGGAGTAAATGTACGTTTCCCACTAAACGTGATGACCGTAGTAACCGGAGTCAGCGGTTCCGGTAAGAGTACTCTGGTACGTGACATTTTCTTCCGTGCTCTGAAGCGCGAACTGGATGAATGCAGTGAACGTCCGGGTGAATTCGCTTCTATCGGTGGTGACCTGCAAAATCTACGGAACGTAGAATTTGTAGACCAGAACCCCATTGGTAAATCCAGTCGTTCGAATCCCGTGACATATATCAAAGCTTACGATGAAATTCGTAAATTATGGGCAGAACAACCGCTTGCCAAGCAAATGGGATACACCGCTGGTTACTTCTCATTCAACAGTGAAGGCGGACGTTGCGAAGAGTGTAAAGGTGACGGAACCATCACAGTAGAAATGCAATTCATGGCCGACTTGGTTCTGGAATGTGAAACTTGCCACGGCAAACGCTTCAAAGCAGATACACTGGAAGTAAAGTTCCATGATGCCAATATATATGATGTACTGGAAATGACCGTGAACCAGGCCGTGGAGTTCTTCACCAAACACGGACAAAAGAAGATTGTGAAGAAACTTGCTCCACTGCAAGATGTGGGATTGGGATACATCAAACTGGGACAATCTTCCTCCACCCTTTCAGGTGGTGAAAACCAGCGTGTGAAACTGGCTTACTACCTCAGTCAGGAGAAAGCAGACCCCACCCTGTTTATCTTTGATGAACCGACCACGGGATTGCACTTCCATGACATCCGTAAATTGCTGGAGGCATTCGATGCTTTGATATTACGTGGACACTCCATTGTAATCATTGAGCACAACATGGATGTTATAAAATGTGCCGACTACGTAATAGACCTTGGACCGGAAGGCGGTGATAAAGGTGGAAATCTGGTAGCTGCAGGTACACCGGAGGAAGTGGCAAAATGTGCAACAAGCTATACAGGACAATTCCTGCAAGAGAAATTACACATGAAATAATTGAAATGAATTTATCTCATGAGACGATTTGTTTTGTCTCGTAAGATGAAAATATTCGTCCCATGAGATAAAAGAAATCGTCCCGTAAGATTATTAACATTATCTCATGGGACGATTTATAAAATCCGCAAAGCGGAAGAAAACTCTTAGAAATAGAAACCGAAACCTACTTTCAGGCCAAATACCGAACGGTCACTATTTACATTCCAATACACAGCCGGCTCAAGTGTCACCGTCCTTGTCAAAAAGAAAGCATAACCAGCCTCCGCTCCAAAAGAAAACTTGGTATCATCGCTTGTACCCCAATCCCAACGATCCACATTGACATCAGCGCCCAGATATATACCAATATTACTGAAATAATAACGGCCACCTACACCAAGGGTATAGACATCTGTATCCGAACCACCATTGTTCCAAGCAGCCCCTGCATGCACCAGCAACGCCACATTATCCAGCAAGAATGCACCACCCTTGGCTTCAATAGCAAAAGAGGTCTTATCCGTATCCGTATTATGCGACAAACCTAACCCGGAAATTGACGGATTTACAATCCACTTTCCTTTTTCAAACTGTGCCTGGGCAGCCACTGTGGCCACAAGCAGACAAACGAATAATACTAATTTTTTCATTGTTACTTATAGTTTTTGGTGTTATTATACTTTTCATCTTCTTCTTTACGTTTCCGCTGCAATTCTTCCTTTTTGCGCAGAACCAGCCAAAGGATAAACACAATGACATAGGACGCTGCAACCGTGACGTATTTCTCCGTATCACTGATGACAGTGTTACGTGGCAGGAAATAGGCTGCCGTAGCACTCACATAAATAAGCAGGGCAATTGTAATACTTGTAGATTTTTTGAATTTCTTCATTACCAAAGTTTTTTAGTCGTTTTGAAATACCAGATATTGAACCAGAATGCGGCTACCACAACAGAAAGAATAGCAATAGTAAGCGCCATCTGAGGTCCTAATCCAAAACCTTCGGGGGCTATGCAGATATAGGTCGTGCAAACAGCCGTCATGAATATAGCCGGGAAATAAGTTACATAAAAGTAATGCCCCTTCTTCTCACGCACCAAATAAACGGTAATCGCCCAAAGAGTGAAAACAGAAAGCGTCTGGTTGGTCCATGCGAAGTAACGCCAAATCATATCAAAACCTTCTTTGTCACGCAGACTGTAAAGCAACAAACCAATAGCAACGAGGAACATCGGAATGCATATATATAAACGGCGTCGCATGGTCTTTTGTTCCATTCCAAGAAAGTCAGCCACAATGAGACGGGCAGAACGGAAAGCAGTGTCACCACTGGTGATAGGTGCAGCAATCACCCCCAATATGGCAAGGAAACCTCCCACCACGCCAAGCCAGTCTTTAGTAATGGCATCCACTACTACAGCCGCATTATTTTCTCCCATTCCATTTTCATGGAAGAAGTAAGTGGCAGCAGCAGCCCATATCAAAGCAACGATGCCTTCGGTAATCATAGCACCATAGAACACAGGCCGGCCATGACGTTCACTCGTCATACAACGTGCCATCAACGGGCTTTGTG
>USSR01000654.1 GCA_900557355.1 uncultured Bacteroides sp. | reverse complement strand
AGAGCCATAGCGGAACGGGTTCAGTAACGGACGTAATCGCCAGATAGACTGTAGTCCTCCGGCTGCGATGCGTACTTTACGTTTTTCTTCTTCCTGCATATCGGCAGAACCACTTTCGGTGGCGTAAGCTGTAGCACAGTAAGCGATGGTATAACCGTGCATGGCTATGCGGAGGGAGAGGATGAAATCATCGAGTAGGGTATCCGTTCTCATGTCTTCGAATAATTCGCGGCGTACAGCGAACAATTCTCCGGCGGCTCCTACAGCTGAGTAAAGACGTGAATCGAGTGCTTTCAAAGTCGACTCATATTTCCAATAGATGCCTTCTCCACCTGATGCTGCATTATCTTTGCTTTGTACGGCAATACGTTTTTCTCCGGCAACACACCCTACTTTAGGATTGGCAAAAGCATGAACGATTTCACGCAGAGCTTCACGGTTCAAGTGGGTATTGGCATCAGTGAATATGACGAGTGGCGTTTTTACAAACTTCATTCCCCGGTTGAGGGCAGCGGTTTTTCCCTGCCGTTGGGGCTGATGGAGTACGGTGGCTTGAGGCCAGCGTGAAAGGCGTTCATTAGTGTGGTCGTTACTGCCATCGGTTACCCAGAATATTTGCAGTTTCTCTGTAGGGTAGTCTAAGTCCAGGCAGTTTTGCATTTTTTCGTCTACAACGTCTTCTTCGTTGTAAGCTGCAATAAAGAGTGTGAGTTCAGGCAACTCTTCATCAGGAGGTATGGGGTAGTGGATCGGCTTACGGAAAGTTTCCTTTATCTTAACCAAAATATATAATACAATTCCATATCCTATATAAGTGTAGAATACGATAAAAAGGCTTATCCAGAATACTATCTCGAGGGTTCTCATTATAAAGTTGTTTAAGGTAAACAAGTAATCATGCTCAAAAGTATGGATAATCTTTTACTGATGCAAGAAAAGGGGGAAGATTTATCAAAACGCTTCTGTCATATTGAAATAAAACAGTGTTTGGTTGTTGACTGTATTTTTACCCAAATCAAGACGGACATTCATACGGGGCTGTACTTCAATACGTAGTCCGACACCGTAGTTGGGAAGTACACCTTCTATCTTGCCGGGAGTGGGACCCATGAATCCGCAACCTGTCCAAGCTACGAAACCTACATGGTTGAGCATACGCTTCAGCCAGGTACTCTTATCGGTGTTTATCATCTGGCGATACTCCGCCATAACCACATGGGAAGATTTGTCACGATATTGTCCCATATAATAACCACGCAGGTCAAAAGGAGTTCCGGTAAGCATGTATTGTGTCAAAGGTACATCTCCAAACACGTTTTTAGTTTGTGCTGTCCAGGCAATGACCTTACGTTTCCCGACAGTCTTATATTGACGATAGTCTATCTCCAAGCGATAAAAGTTTTTATCGCTCCCGAGAAATTTGGTATACATCATTCCACGGAAATCGAGGTACATGCCCGAGTAGGCATTGGAGGGAATGTCACGGCTGTCATAAGTCAGCAGAAAACCGAGTCCGGAATTGAAATTCTTGTAGCCTTTTCCAGTCCCTCCGGCTGCCTTGTAGGATGGCTCGTCTACCAGATGTTTGGCGGGTTCTGTTATATCGTCATAGTTGATGTCTATCTGTGGTCCAGCAAATATGTTGCTGTTGCCTAAGCGGAAAAGGAACCAGGGATTGAACTGGATACCACTGTAGCGGTATTGGCTGGTGCTGTCGCTACGAACATAATTCTTGTTTGTACTGTAGCCCAGACCGTAGAAATTATCTTCCGTGTTTTTATAAGCAAATTTTCCGAAGATGCGGAAACGGTCACCTTTAAAAAAGAGTTGAGGCTTGGAAAAAAGGTTGATGCCACCATTGAACAAGAAAGCGATGGCTACGGGAACTACAGAACGCAACTGTGTAGTGTCACTGGGATTCATGCGGAAAGTCATCAGAGCGCTACCACCAAGTACTGCACCAAAATCGGGAGTATAACTCGGACCACCCAAAATATTATAATGCAAGTTTCGTTTTGCTACCTTTTGTTTACGCAATTCACGCTTAGTCAATGCAGGAGTCGTATCGTTGCCAGTAATCATCAAATTCATTCCTTCCTGAGCGGAAAGTGCTGTTACTGAAAGTAGTAATGTAATAATACCTGTTATATATCTTTTCATATCATACGAATGAGGGTGCAAAGAAAACTAATAAATTTGAATTAGTTTTCAATTCAAAAGACAATAAATCTAAAGATTTTACTAAAAGTTTCAAAAAAGCCATTAATTTTGCATCTAATCAAAGAACTGGCAGTGGGAATTGCCAATGGCCTTTTTTCGAAGTATCGGACATTTAGACTAATATAAGACCATCCCCGTACCCGGTCCGTGTCTGGTCCATACCAAAGCCGTACCAAGTCCAAGCTCTTAGACACGGAGCAAGTACGGACTTGATGGGGGGAAGACCTGTAGAAGACAGGAAAAATAGACCAATTACTATACAAACCATATATTTTATGAATAAACGAATTTTATCAGTTTTTGTTTTCAGTGCCGCTTTATTTTCCATGCAGGCACAAGACGGAAAAGGGGGAATCAGCGAAACGATGCTGAACCAGATTAAACAGGGCTATCAAGGCACCACTGCCGATAAGGCTCTTCGTAATGCCATCGGAAACAATGACATTCGTAAACTTGCACTGAATCAGGAGAATCTGACAGGAATGGATACTCATTTTTCTGTGAAGGTAAATTCTAAAGGAATTACAGATCAGAAGTCGTCCGGACGTTGCTGGCTCTTCACCGGACTGAACGTGATGCGTGCCAAGACTATTGCCAAATATGATTTTCAATCTTTTGAATTTTCGGAGATTTACCCTTTCTTCTGGGATCAACTGGAGAAAGCCAATCTTTTCCTGCAGGGTATTATCGACACCCGTGAAAAGCCTATGAGCGACAAAACAGTGGAATGGCTTTTTCAACATCCTTTGAGTGATGGAGGAACATTTACGGGGGTTGCTGATATTGTCAGCAAATACGGTCTGGTACCTAAGGAAGCTATGCCGGAAACCAATAGCAGTGATAATACTTCGCGTATGGCAAATCTGGTTTCTTTGAAATTGAAAGAATACGGCCTACAATTGCGCGACCTTGCTTCTAAAGGGGCAAAACCGGCGGCATTGGAAAAAGAGAAAACAACAATGCTCGGTACTATATATCGTATGTTGGTACTGAATTTGGGTGTTCCACCTACAGAGTTCGATTATGTACGTAAGGATGCCAAGGGTAATCCTGCGGAGACCGAACATCACACTCCGATGTCTTTCCTGAAGAAATATGGTGATGAGAATCTGCTGGGCAATTATGTGATGGTAATGAACGACCCTTCCCGTGAATACTACAAATGCTATGAGATAGACTATGACCGCCACCGCTACGATGGCAAAAACTGGACCTATGTAAACCTGCCTGTAGAAGATATCAAAGAAATGGCTATTGCTTCTTTGAAAGACAGTACCATGATGTATTTCTCTTGTGATGTGGGTAAGTTCCTGAATTCCGAACGTGGTTTGCTCGATGTGAAGAACTATGATTACGAATCGCTTATGGGCACTACTTTCAATATGGATAAGAAACAACGTATCCAGACTTTTTCCAGCGGTTCTTCTCATGCCATGACGCTTATGGCAGTAGATTTGAATAAGGACGGAAAGCCTGTGAAGTGGATGGTGGAAAATAGCTGGGGACCTACAAGCGGTTATCAGGGGCATTTGATCATGACGGATGAATGGTTCGATGAATATATGTTCCGTCTGGTTTTGGAAACTAAGTATGTGCCTGCTAAGGTAATGGATATGTTCAAACAGAAGCCTATTCGTCTACCCGCTTGGGATCCTATGTTTGCGGAAGAAAATTAACACGATAACTCATCTTGTCGTCATCGTGCTCGTTAACGAAAGGAATTGCGGAAATTTATCCGTAATTCCTTTTGTTTTTGCTCTTTATTCACGTTCTTTTTTGCTACTTTTGCGGCAAATTAATGAAACCATTAT
>USSR01000653.1 GCA_900557355.1 uncultured Bacteroides sp. | reverse complement strand
GTGCCCCGGACTACGATGACTATACTTCAGAAGGTCTGAATGGCCTCCCCGGACTGAATGGTGACCTTTTGCTATGGGATGATGTACTCCAACGCAGTATTGAGCTCTCATCCATGGGTATCCGTGTAGACAAGGAAGCTTTACAACGCCAGTTAAAACAGGAAGGAGAAGAGAAACGCCTGGAACTTTACTTCCACAAGCGTTTGATGAGTGATACATTACCTCTGTCCATAGGTGGCGGTATAGGGCAATCACGCCTTTGTATGTTCTATCTCCGCAAAGCACATATCGGTGAAATTCAAGCCAGTATCTGGCCAGAAGATATGCGTCAGGAATGTAAAGAGCATAATATATATCTGATTTAACATTTTCTCAATAACAGGAAGAGGCAGAGATTTTTTGATTTCTGCCTCTTTGTTTATCACCCACTCTAAGAAATAAAGCCAATGTCCTGCCATCGGAACCGGATAAAAATAGTATCTTAGCGTCCGAAACTTTTAACATACAAAATTATGAATGTTCAAATAGAAGAAAGTTGGAAAGCACGTTTGGAACCGGAATTCGAAAAAGACTATTTCCGCACACTAACTAATTTTGTACGGGAAGAATATAGCCAGTATCCGATATATCCTCCGGGAAAGTTGATATTCAATGCTTTCAATCTTTGCCCATTCGACAAAGTGAAAGTAGTCATTATCGGTCAGGATCCTTACCATGGTCCCGGACAGGCTCACGGGTTATGTTTTTCCGTCAATGACGGGGTTCGTTTTCCCCCTTCGCTGATTAATATATTCAAAGAAATTAAAGATGATATCGGCACCGATGCGCCCAACACAGGTAATCTGACCCGCTGGGCCGAGCAGGGAGTTCTGCTTCTGAATGCTACACTGACCGTTCGTGCCCATCAGGCAGGTTCTCACCAAAACCGCGGTTGGGAAACATTCACCGATGCAGCTATACGTGTTCTTGCCGAACAACGGGAACACCTTGTTTTTATTCTCTGGGGATCATATGCGCAACGTAAAGGTGCATTTATTGATCGTAGCAAGCACCTGGTACTGACATCCGCACACCCCTCCCCTCTATCAGCTTACAATGGTTTCTTTGGAAACAAGCATTTCAGCAGAGCAAACGCTTACTTAAAGGAACATGGTGAACAGGAAATTGCATGGTAAGAAAGGATCTTAAATTCTCTTAGTACCACTTGATATTCGTCTGAGTCTGACTCTTTTTGTCATATTTCAAGTCTTGTAGAATGCTCGCATTTGCGCGAATCACAAAACTATAATACTTCCATGTGCCAAAAGGAGAAAGGCTTGCAGACATACTGAAACAGTGCAGGTCACGCGTTATATTGAAAGAGGTTTGCACAATCTTCTTAACATTAAAGTCATAACCGGAGTTGAAGCTGACAGCCCATTTATTTGAGATTTTTATATTACCATTGATATTGAGGGCATTCAGGCTAAATTTATATGGATAACGCATACTCTCTCTATTGATAGGCTTTGTGTTATCTTCCGTAATATTAAAACCTGTACTCAGATTTATGGACCAAGGCATCTTAAACTCCTGATAGCCGTCGCTATCTACAGCAACTTTTTCTTTCTTTCGCTTTGTAGGAGCACTTGACTCAGAATCATCAGCTTCATCACCTTCACTATCCGTATCAGTCTGCCCATTTCCCTTGCCATCATCATCCGCTTTTTCTCCGGTAAAGAATGCTTTCCATTTCTTCCACGTGTCATTATTAAGCGTGTAACTGAAAGAAGTTCCGTATCCCTGAAAACGCCCGAAACGCCCATAAGACCATTCCGTACGATTACTTGTTATTACATTACCATTCTTATCAAAATCGTAAGCATAAGTAGCAAAGACTGAACTCATACTGAAGGTATAGCTCTTACTTAATTTCAAACGTAGATTTAGGGTAAGATTACTCCATGGACGTACTTGAGCAGCCGTATTATATGAAATGCTGGCACCCAACTCATCAATCAAACTCACCTTACGTATAGAGTCGTTTTTATCCCTGTATTTCATTTCCAGGTTATTGGAAATCTGAAATGAAATATTTCCCGACCTACCTTGTCCCGGCACACCAAACATTTGATCAGCATACGGAGAGTAAACAACGGTATCCTGTGTTCCGTCAGCATTGGGCTTAAGATAAGTATCATAGTAGCCATAACGGGAAGAGCCAAAGTCCGGCGATGCACTGATGCTGATAGAAGGAGTGATGACATGGCGAATCTGTATCTCTTTCTTCTTCATAAACAAAGGCTTATATATGCCATAAATCTTTGTATTGACACCCAGGCTCGCACTATAATTATATACTCGGTGGAAGCCGTAGACAGTATCAGTATTCACAACCTGCCCACTGGTACCTGAATTCGGATCCCAATCCTTCATCACCTTACGGGTGTACCAACGCTCCGTATAGCTAACAGACGGGGTTACATTAAAGTATTTGAATAACGTAAATGTTGCACTGACAGGTATCTCATGTTTCATGCCATTCTTCCAGTCCTTGATCAGATTAGACTTGAACAGAAGATTATCTTTTGTAGTAATACTGTTAGAAAGACGTCCGCTATAACGAACAGAGATCTTCTCATACCACTTCTCATTTCCTACTGCATTCTTCCGTTTAAAAGGGATGATGGTGCTCAGGGTAATGTTTAGGTCCGGCAAAGTCACAGCAATAGATGAATCTTTCATATTCTGTGCAATGTTACCGGTAGCTGCAATAGAAAGTTTCTGATCGGGGAAGTTACGCGAATAGCTGACACTGGATGTTTTAGTATTTTGTGTCATAGCCTGCGAGTTATACATATTACCGATATTGGTGCGCTCGTAACTACTGGAAGAGAAGTTCACACTGGCCGAGAATGAAGAGTTAGGATTAGCCTTCGGGTCCTGGCGGTGTGACCATACAACTTTAAAGTCTTTTGCCACCATATAGTCTTCCAAGCCCTTGTCACCCGTCTTAGTCACCTGATAACTGGCCTGAAACAAACCTGAGAATTTATAGCGGACATTGTAATTAGTTTCTGCATTCAGCGCCCATGAACCTTTCGTGAAAATATCACCTCTTAATTTTAAGTCCATCTTATCACTAATGGCAAAGTAGTAACCACCATCCGTCAGACCAAAGCCACGAGCGGAGTCGTCCATATAGCTCGGCATTATGAAACCGGACGAATAGCTGCTGGAGAAAGGAAAAAAGAAAAAGGGAACGGCAAGAGGCAACGGGACATCTTCAATTACCAGATATGCAGGTCCCGTCACAACATTTTTCTTGGGACGCACCTTGGCATAAGTCATCTGCATATAAAAGTGCGGATGATCATGGTTGTCGCAAGTGGTATAACGACCACTTTTCATGTACAACTCATCATTCATACCCTTCTTAGCATTATTACCGGTTACATATCCCTCACCCTGCTGGCTGACTACATTACTAATAAGTCCTTTCTTACTTTTAAAATTATACCGTATCGTATTCGTTTCATAAGGAGTATCGCCATCTTTGAAGACAGGTCTTCCCTTTATCACCTTTAACGAATCTTCCACACCATGAGCAAAGACCGTACTACTATCCATATTCATGGTTATCACTTCAGCGGCCAGTTCTATATTTTGGTAATTCACTTTGCCGTCGCCATACAAGTTGGCCACACCATCTTGTGTAAACACAATGGAGTCATTAGCTTCATAAATAACCGGAGCATCCAGCGGTTGCTTCTTCTTGGCAGGCTGCAACTGAATCGTATCGTTTTGCAGTGTATCTCCTCTCAACAGGGTATCTCCCTCTTGCACACCTCCTATATTAAAGGTATCAGTCCGTTCGATTCCTGTAGGAACAATCCTTCCACGCCGACGTTGCGAAAAAGCCTCGTCAGGGATCAGGAGTAAGACTAGTAGTAGTATGAATGATATGAATGTATTTGCTTTCAATGGCGTAATCAACTAATAGTTTCCGCTTGAAGGGACAAAAGTACGTAAATTATACGGATAATCTCCCTTTTTAAAGAAATTTAGAATGCTACA
>USSR01000652.1 GCA_900557355.1 uncultured Bacteroides sp. | reverse complement strand
TCGAACCCACGACATTCAGAACCACAATCTGACGCTCTAACCAACTGAACTACAGTCACCATGTTTGCGTCATTTCTCAAACGCGGTGCAAAGATAGGTATTATCTTTGATACTGCAAATATTTGGCGGAATATTTTATTGAAATCTGCATTATTTTTTATTCTCCTTAATTCCTACATTGTGCTGTTGGAGGAGCTTTCGGGAGTTTTTGACGAAGATATTCAGATGGTTACGTGCAGCTTCCGGGAGCTTTGAAACTGATGTGGAATCAGTTGGATAGATGATATAATTCTTTTCTTTGGTGAGAGTAGGACGTGCCGTCCATACTAAATTATATCCGCAATGGCGGGTGCGAATATTGGGAATAGATGGAGTAACTGTGTCTTTTTCCAACTCTAATGTAAATACGAGACCACCGTCAGTATTTACATTACTCATATTAGATATGAAATTCCCTAAAGAATAGACTATGGCATGTTGCGTTCCGGTAAGAGTATCGGTACGTAACTCCATTGGCTGTATGACATGGGGGTGTGAGCCGATGATATGCGTTACTCCTTGTTCCAATAACCAATCTGCCAACTGCCGCTGTTCCCGGCTGGGGAGTGACTGGTATTCGTTTCCCCAATGCATGCAGGCAATGATAGCATCGGGCTGCCATGTCCGCGCGGTATCAATGTCCTGTTGCATGATTTTCTTATCTATATAGTTCACTATATTGGGAGAGGTGGGCTTGACCCCGTTTGTGTCATAAGTATAATTGAGAAAGACGATACGAAATCCGTTTTTATGAATAAGCAGGGGATAGTGTTGGCGACGTTCCTCTTTATTCCGATAAGTGCCTATATATGGAATATGTAAAGAATCCAACATCAGGATAGTACGTTCCAGCCCCTTCTTTCCGCGATCCAGACAATGATTGTTTGCAGTTAATAGTATGTCGAATCCAACATCTCGAATAGCATATAAAAACTCATCTGGTGCCGAAAAAGCAGGATAGCCTGCATATGGCTTTCCGCCGAGGGTGACTTCAAGATTTCCAATAGCGATGTCTGCTCTACTTATCTGCTCTTTCACAAGAGAGAAACAAAGAGAGTAATCATGAGTCCCCTGACTTGTACGCGCAGCTTCAAGTTGTGCATTGTGTTGCATCAAGTCACCGACAAATAATAATGTGACTTTAGCAGAAGGAATGGTGTCAGATGCTCCTGATACTACTTGTTCTTGTGCCGCACTGTTGCATGACACAAGAAAGAAAAGTAGTGTGAGGGGAGATATTCTTCTCATAAATGTTTAAGGAGTTAAAAGTTCCTTTTGAAGAATACTTTCTATTTCTTCAACTGTGGGATTTATAGCAAGAATGATTCCCTCAGCATTCACAAGAAAAGTACCTCCGGCAGCATTCGGTATCCGGTATTTCGTCCATATCTGATTGGTGTCATTGAGCTCAATAAGATTTAACCAAGGATAGCCATCTTTTTTGATAGCTTCTTTCATGCGGGCATCACTTCCTTGTTCACGTGCCACACCGATGACAGTGAATCCCTTATTCTTATATTTTTCATATATGGGAATAACTTGCTTGGAGTTTATACGACATGGACCGCACCAAGATGCCCATAAATCAATTAACGCTACCTTTCCCTGAATATATTTTGATATTTGTACTTTGTTTCCATCTAGGTCAGGAGCTGAGAAATCGACATATGGTTTTCCAATTTCCGGTTGTCCGTTTTTAATGAGCATTTGCATTTGCTGACTATAAGGGTGCTCCGGATAGAGAGAGGCAAAAGTTTCCTGATAGGCATTCAGAAATGGAGTAACGTCTTCGCCTTTGCGTGCCATTTCTGTCTTACTTGTCAGAACATATAGTCCGGGTAAGGAAGGATTCTGTTTAATATGCTTTATAGTCCATTGATTCATTTCTTCGTTTAATTGCTTAATTTTTACCAAAAGAGCTTTTCCTTCTTCTGTGTATGCTTCTCCGCTCTCCTCAAGACGGTCTCTTTCTCTGTAGATATTATTTCGCTCTTCATTGTTGTCCTTAACCTGCTCGATTTTTTTCCAAAGAGTTTGCAGTGCTTCACTTTCGAAACGGTTTTCTTCGTATAATTTATTCATTTGAGCGTATAAAGAGTCAAAATTGAATTTGGCTTTTCTTTCACTCTCCAATTGTTGTAACTCACAGGTTAATGGATTACTTGTGCTCACTAGTCCCGGTTTTCTGGTACTAGCCGGGTATAGGGTGAAAGAAACAGGACCATTTTCTGCAAAGAAGAGAGAAGGGAGCCAGCTACCGGTAAGCATATCATTCCAGATAAAGACTTCGTATACTTCTTCATGATCAGCGTAGAAATCATATTGAAATTCTCCATTGCGTATAGGTATTGATAGCCATGGGCTGCTACTGGGATTCTTATGGGCTTTCATCAATACGAGTCGGCTGGATTGCGGACTATCGATTACTTTGCCTGAAATGTGACAATGAATCTTTCCTTTCTTTTCTTGCTCGTTGAGGCTTATGCTTTTAATTTGAAAATCTCCTTTATTGGCTCCCTCTATGAAATCAATCATCTTTTCTTGGGGGGCAAGAGGAGCAAATTGAAGGCTGAAAGTTACATTTCCCGAGGCAGGCATATAGACTTCTTTGTCCAACTCGAAACCTTGTGAACGGATGATAGGATAGTTCTTTCCGGTTTGATTTCCATGGAGTGATAGACCCGAAGCCAGACGTATCCAATAGTTAGGGCGCGAATAGGCATCCATATATAAAATAGTGGCTGTATCATTACGGACGATCCGGCTGATTTCAAGTGCATCGCTATTTCTGTATTGATAGGATGGATAGTCGATTGAAAAGTTCTGCGCAGTTCCCCGTATGGTACAGACAAGAAAAAGGAAAACAAAAACAAAAATTGTTTTTAGCTGTGTGTTCATGAGTATTATAGATTAAACTAAATACCGGAAGAAGCCTAATGGAGATAATTGTCTTCTTCCGGTATTCGGGATTATTGGTAAATTGCTTTCTTACCAGCCAGTAATGTATTCTTCATTAAAGAAACGATAGTCATCGGTCCTACGCCACCCGGTACGGGAGTGATGAATGAACACTTAAGAGCCACTTCGTCGAACTTTACGTCACCGGTCAGTTTAAATCCTGATTTCTTAGTGGCATCCGGTACGCGAGTAGTACCTACATCAATAACTACGGCACCTTCTTTCACCATCTCGGCTTTAACAAAGTTAGGTTGTCCCAGTGCAGCGATGATGATGTCAGCTTCTTGGCACTCTTTTACGAGATCTTTACTGCGGCTATGACATACAGTTACAGTTGCATCTCCCGGATAGGCTTTTTGCATCATTAAAGCAGCCATTGGTTTGCCGACAATGTTACTACGTCCCAATACTACGCACTTCTTACCAGAAGTCTCTATTTGGTAGCGTTTTAACAGTTCTAGAATTCCGTTGGGAGTTGCTGATACATAGCAAGGCAATCCTATGGACATGCGTCCTACATTGATGGGATGGAAACCATCTACATCTTTGCGATAATCAATGGTCTCGATCACTTTCTGTTCGGAGATGTGCTTGGGTAATGGAAGCTGTACTATGAACCCGTCTACGTCTGTATCTTCGTTTAGTTCATGTACTTTAGCAAGAAGTTCTTCTTCACTCACATCTGCCTCGTAACGGATGAGACTGGATTTGAATCCGCAAACTTCGCATGCTTTTACTTTTGCAGCAACATACGTTTCACTACCACCATCGTGGCCTACGAGAATTGCTGCAAGATGAGGACGTTTACCACCTTTCGCCACAATTTCTGCTACTTCTGCAGCAATTTCCTGTTTTACTTGTTCCGAAATTGCTTTTCCATCAATTAGTGTCATATCAGTATTTTTATTATTTCATCTTAGGCATCATTTTACCCATCTTGCTACCTGTTACCATCTTCATCATCTTACGAGTTTGATCGAATTGTTTTAATAAGCGGTTTACTTCCTGAATATTCGTACCACTACCTTTAGCAATACGTTGTCTGCGTGAACCGTTCAGAAGGGCCGGATTACTA
>USSR01000651.1 GCA_900557355.1 uncultured Bacteroides sp. | reverse complement strand
TTACAAAGAGGACGAGCACTCAAATCATGTCATTCGGAGTTTCATCACATCATCGGTGCGGCTTTTTTATAAAGGGGAACGGTAATCTTGGTTGGTTACCGTTCCTTTTTCTTTGTACTTTCTACAATCCAAAGATTTCCACTTAGCCTCTATAAAGTGGTGTCGTAACTCAAATATTGTCAATAGCAAATTTATATATTATTAATGAAAGTCGGTTAGGAGACTGCTTTGGGGTAATGATATGCAATAAAAGAACTTTCGTTTCTTTTGCCAGTGTTTGTTGAGTCAAATGCTACATCTCAGTGCTCCCAATGCTACAGCTTAACAGGACAAATGCCACAGGTTGCAGGCTGCGAAGTGTGGAGTTAGAGATGGCGGACTGTGGCATTACGCTTGTATAAGTGTGGGCTTACGGTTGTGCAAGTGTAAGCTGACGGTTATATAAGCGTAAGCTTTTGGAGCCTGCTGCATGAGGGGCTAAAAAAACGGAGAAGCAAAAGCTTCCCCGTTTCTATATGGTGCGAAATATAATTCAGTGAAATAGTATCTATAAATGGATAGTACAAAGATACTGTATCAAAAAGGCGATGTCAAGTATTCCACTGATTATTTTGAAAAAAGGCTATTTTTATTGGTTTTGCCGCAGATCTTTCACTCTGACGGCTTTTCCTTCGCTTTGAGGTAATGAACCTTTCTTCACGAGTTTCAATCTGGGAGTAACAAGTATTTCGTCTTTCAGTTGACGGGTAATATCTTTACGTACCTTCTCCAGTTCAATGTAATTATCAGTAGAAAGATCGCTGAGTTCTACCTCTACAATCATTTCGTCCTGGTTGTTTACGGTCTCTAAGGTAATAAGATAGTTGCTACCTAATTGTGGGAACTGTACCAATACTTTTTCAACTTGCATTGGGAAGATATTTACTCCCTTAATGATAAACATATCATCGCTGCGTCCCTTGATACGGTCGATGCGGAGGTGTGTACGGCCGCAAGGACATTCTCCGGGAAGAATACGGGTAAGGTCGCGGGTACGATAACGTATAAGCGGCATCATTTCGCGATCAAGAGTGGTCAATACCAACTCGCCGATTTCTCCATCCGGAACGGGTTCTCCTGTTTCAGGATCAATTATTTCGACAAGGTAGTTATCTTCCCAGAAATGCATGCCGTTTTGTTCCTGACATTCAAAAGCAACGCCGGGGCCATTCATTTCTGTCATACCGAAGCTGTTATAGGCTTTAACACCTAACATGCGTTCGATTTTCTTGCGCTGTTCGTCTGTATGGGGTTCTGCTCCGATAACAAGTGTTTTTAAACTGGTACTTGTCGGATCGATTCCTTCTTCCTGAATAACTTCTGCCAGGCGAATGGCATAACTTGGGATGGCATGGAGTGCGGTAGTCTTGAAATCTGTGATAAACTTGATCTGGCGCTTACTGTTTCCGGCTGCTGCAGGAACAGTCAGCGCGCCCAAGCGTTCAGCACCGTATTGGAAGCCTAATCCTCCGGTAAACATGCCATAGCCCGAACTGTTCTGGAAAACATCTGTTTTGCGTATACCTACAGTGTACAAGCAGCGTGCTACCAGATTGGCCCAAGAATCCAAGTCGTGTTGCGAGTGGACGATGACGGTAGGAGTACCGGTGGTTCCGCTTGATGAATGAATACGCACACCATCTTCTTGCATATTACCTGATACCATGCCGAATGGATAGCAGGCACGCATATCGGATTTCGTGGTAAAAGGTATTTTCCGTATATCATCCAGATTTTGGATGTCGTCAGCTGTGATGTTATGTTCTTGAAATACTTTTTTATAGTACGGTGAATTAGCCGCAATCTTTATCGTTTTTTTGAGTCGTTGAAGTTGCAATTCCTGCAACTTCTCACGACTCATGGTTTCTATTTCTTCTTCCCAGTATTTGTTATTCATGGCGGTGTATTTTTGAGGGATCTTACATTAATTTCTCAGCAATTTCCTTTCCGGCTGCGAGTGCTTTAAGATTCATGTCCACTATGGCCTCGCCTTTACGTTCGAAGATTTCGCGGATACTGGTCTGTATTTTCTCGTAATCGATGCCGAGGAATGGGGTGGTGGCTCCCAGTAAAACAATATTTGCTACACGGATGGAACCAATTTCTTTGGCTACTTTGTCTACATTAAGAATAATCTTGTGAGGTAGCTTATCTAATTCCGCTCTTACGTCAGCTTCTGCCGGATAGTTGGGGATATTAATAAACGGTGTTTCGTTGGTCACCAGCCAGCCCTCAGGACTTAAGTAAGGAAGATAACGTAATCCTTCCATCGGTTCAAGTGAAATGATCAGATCGCATTTACCGGAAGGAATAAGATCGGAAGCGATAGGCTGATCGCTTATGCGCAAATTGGATTGTACATCGCCGCCACGTTGGCTCATGCCATGTACTTCCGCCTGTTTCATATATAATCCGTCTTTAAGGGCGGCTTTACCGATTACAGTGGCGATAGAGAGGATACCTTGTCCGCCTACGCCGGAAAGTATAATATCTTTTTTCATGGTTTTACTTGTTTCGTTTTTTACGTGCTAAGGTTTGAATACATTCTCTGCGTGGAATGATAACGGATACACCGCGATATTCGATTTCTTCACGGATAATCTGCTTCATCTCTTCATAATTCTTTTTCAAGGGAACTACTACACGGATATGTTCGGGGGCTACGCCAATGCCGGCACAGATAGCCTCAATACGTCCTGTTCCGGCCGAATCCTGGCCGCCTGTCATTGCAGTCGTTTCATTGTCTGAAATGACAATGGTAACATTTGCATTCTCATTGACGCAATCCAAAAGTCCTGTCATGCCGGAATGCGTGAAGGTGGAGTCGCCAATCACTGCTACTGCCGGATGAAGTCCGCCATCCGAGGCTCCTTTAGCCATGGTAATAGATGCACCCATATCTACACATGAATTGATGGCATTAAATGGCGCATTGGCTCCTAAAGTATAACAGCCGATATCACTGAATACTTTATGTGTCGGATATTCTTCTTTCAGAACCTGGGTGAGTGTAGTATACATATCACGATGGCCACAACCTTCACATAGTGCGGGTGGACGCATTTCTACGAGTGAAGGAATACCAAACTCTGACTTGTTCTCTTTTCCTACAGCACGTGCCACCTTATCCGGATTTAATTCACCGTCTTGTGACAATGTGCCGTCTAAGCGTCCTTTTACTTTTATGCCGATACCAAGATAGCCTTTAAGTTGTTTTTCTACGAAAGGTTGTCCGTCTTCCAATACCAGAATTTCATCACAGGTCTCTACCAATTGCAGGAGCTGTTTCTTAGGCAATGGGTATTGGCCAATTTTCAATACGGGGTATTCGCAACCATCAGGATAGTTTTCCATCAGATAGTTGTAACCGATTCCACATGCTATGATACCTAACTTTTTATTAGGACCATCAGTATACTTATTATAAGAAGAGTTCTCAGATGCTTCAATAAATTCGGCTTGACGTTCTAATAAAAACTTATAGCGCTTGCGGGCGTTACCTGGCAACAAGATGAACTGGCGAGGGTCTTCACTGAATGACATTTGGTTTTGGGGCTGTTGCGTTTTTTGTTCTACACCGGAACGGGAGTGTGCCAGACGGGTGACCATACGCATCAATACCGGTTCGCCAATCTTTTCAGAAAATGCGAATCCATTATAAACCATATCATATGCTTCCTGCTGATTGCTTGGTTCGTACATGGGTATCAATGAGAAATCACCATAAAAACGGCTATCTTGTTCATTCTGTGAGGAATGCATGCTGGGGTCATCCGCAGCTACTACAATTAATCCACCTTTTATACCTGTAACAGCTGAATTGATAAAACAGTCGGCAGCTACGTTCATACCTACATGTTTCATGCAGACTAATGCCCGTTTACCGACAAATGACATACCTAATGCAGCTTCCATGGCTGTCTTCTCATTGGAGGCCCAACGGCTATGGATATTCTGTTCAGCCGTAATAGGCGCCATTTGAATGTATTCTGTAATTTCTGTGGAAGGAGTACCGGGATAGGCGTAAACACCTGAGAGTCCGGCATCTAATGCAGCTTCA
>USSR01000650.1 GCA_900557355.1 uncultured Bacteroides sp. | reverse complement strand
AATAAAATCGAATAATACTACTTCTTTGCAATATATATTTTAATTTATCAATCTTAATTGTAATGTGTCAGCATCCCAAAAGGAGTCCAATATTTCAAATGTATATTCTTTATTTGTTGTTCTCTTACCTAGAATGATATTAAAGGCTTTGGAGGATTCTCTGCCTGGCACACTCAATTCTTTTAAATGATCCGCAGGAATGCCTGCAATATTTACGCTATCAATGATTCGTTCTATACGTTTTTCAGAAAGTTGTTCACTTACTTTGAAATAATGTGTAATAGCAAAAATGATTCCTATTAAAAAAAAGAACCGAGGCAATATCTTTATTTTGTGGATAAAGAAAAATCCTAATAGGCAAAGTATAATAATTCCTATATCAATACTGTGCATCCAATGTAAGTGGTTCTGTATGTCGGCTAGTTCTATACGTATAATATCGTTCATGAATGGATTCTTTTTGTCTTCGCGGCACAAAGATAAGGAAAAATATTTTTCCTTTTATATCTTCTTCACAGAAGAAGCTTTTCCCTAAAAAATGCCACCTATTTTAGAATCTACTTTTCTAAGATAGGTGGCTTGTACTTATGGGGTAATATTATAGGCTAGATTCAACATTCAGCTCCTTTTTTTTTAATGCGGACAATGTTAGTTTCCATCCGCTTGGTGATGCTGTACATCGAAAATGCTTTTCAATTGGCGCAGAAACGGTTAAGCTCTTTTTCTCTAGTAGGCCCTTAAGATCATTTGAAGATAGATTTCTGAATATATTTTCTTTTCGCAGGAAATTAACTATATGTGTACCCGAAACGGTTTGTTGGGTGCACTTGTCGAATATAGCTACATTCTCTATTTCTAAAAAGATTTCTTTCCCTATCATTTTTAACGTTCCGACTCCGGACATCTCATGCATATTACTTTGCACAATGATTCCATTAAATGGATAGGGAAGTTGTTGATAAAAGCTTTTTATAATTTCGTTTCGTTTCGTTTGTATCTCTATAGATAATCCATGGTATCCTCTTAGGTCTAATCTGGAGATTATATCTTCAACAGCTTGAATCATTTTTTCAGTAGGAGAAAGATTCATATCAAATCGTTTGTATAATACAAGTAACTCATTCCAGTCTTTACCTATATGCGGTTTTATTATTTCAATGTCATCCAGATCGTTTCGTTTCATGTACTCTTTTATGGTGTTTGGGGAAACATGATCTTCATGTATGGTTTCATGTTTTCCATCTTCGTGATGGATGTGGAGAACCTTCTTTTCTGAACCTGGTGCTTCAGGAGCTTTGTAGGATTTATTATTTTTTCCTTTTAGCCAGCAAGCTACTGATATATCGAAAGAATATCCACTTAAGTCTTTATCAAAGCAGCAGTGCCATTTAGTATTTGGGAATACCTTGATTAATCTTTCAATTTGTCCTTGTGTAACATGCCCACCAACGGAAATAAATGCAGCATGTGTCTGCTTACTGAATCCTTGAAGTTCATAAAAACTCATGGCATCAATAGCTGACTCAAATAGATATAGGTCGGTAACTTGGTTATAGGGGACAAAGTTTGCGATCCAACAGCTTGAAGATTTGTCTCCACCTTTACAAAATGACTTATAATTAACATTATTTTCAGGGAAGTAATTTCTCATTTCGAGGTTGGTAATTTCCATCTGTCCTGGTTTCCGGAATGGAAATGCTATAGTGTTATGTTTGCCAGTAACGTAAATATGGCATCTACTTCGGAAATCATCTATTGTTTTGGGAGATAACTTTCGTCGAACTGTTAAAAACTCATTATTGTTATCGTTTAACATCTTTGGTGCCCAGGCTTTTATATCAAAAGTTACCGGGTGATCATCATTACCTCTATTCTGAGGCTGATATGGTGGAACATTAATTGGAGTATTATCCGCTGATAAATAACGACTCAGTACTTCATTCACACCGGCGAATCCCCCTTTGGTTGTACTACCAAATCTATCAAGACGATTCTGGACAAAATTTATTAGATTGCCTTTGTCCGTAGCAGGAGCCATACGAGAAAAGTAGGTGCTATTTGCCGGATCTTTGGGATTGAATATTACGATTTCATCTTCAGGATGCTTAGGATTTCCTAAAAACAAACTCAAGAACTTTACTCCGCCAGCTGGATTTACCCAGTAGCCGAGTGATTTTGCTATTTCTTGTATGGGGATTCGGGCTCTCAATTCGTTGAATGTATACATCGTACTAATTTTTTTTAAAGGTACATATTATTTTTAATTAATCAAAATCAGAGCAGCTAATATTATATTTCAGCAGAAGCTTCGGCCATTCCATAGAGCTGCTTACTTACTGTTAATCCCCAACCTAGAGGGGTTTTATTCAGTCCGATAAGGTTACTTATCCCATTAATAGATGTTGTCTCTACCTTTTGGCCAGATAATAGTTTCTTTATTGTTTCTGAGGATTGGTTACTGAGATCGATTCCATTACTTTGTAACTGTTCAATTTTTCCTGTCGTTGCATCTTTGATCCGCAGATTACTTATACTGACTGCTCCGTTATCTTCTGTAAGATCACCAATTAACGTTCTTGATCCGGATGTCTCTATTTCTACGTCTTTAATACTTTCATTTGAGGGTGCTTCATTAATATGATCCTGAACTGTTTCTTCTATTGAGGTAGGGATTTCTATTTGTGTATCCTTGATACCATCATTGGAAGTTGCTTCTGTTAAAACATCCTGGGTTACTACTTCATTGAGATCTTCTATTTGCATTTCAGAGCCAGATTCTGCTATTTTTAGTTCAACTTCTTCCTTAAAGTTATCAAGAATTTCCTGCCTTTGGCTTTGGCGCCAGTTTTCCATCCATTCTTGCTCGTTATCAGTTGTTAGGTTCAACATTCGATTTTCATATGTCTCTTCCACTTCATTAAGTGACTTAATTAATCTATTGATTTTTTCATTAATATCTTGGGAAAAATCTATGGTTAGCTCTTCTTTATATAGCTTTCTAATGACCTCAGATTGGATTTTCTCCGACGGATTGTCAAGCTGCAATATAAGTTCTGGTTTTTTCTGTATGGCCATGAGTTGCGCTTCTTCACATAGATTAGAGATTTCGCTTATTAAGTATGGATTTTGTTGTATAGCTTCCATTTGTACTTTTTCGGAAGGGTTGGCTATATATTTGATTGTATATGGAACTTTTTGTACGGCCATGACCTGTACCATTTCCGTCGGGTTCTGGATATCTATAATAGCGTATGGATTTTTTTCGACGGCCATCATTTGTATTGTTTCACATGGAATAGGGATTTCGCTTATTAAATAAGGACTTCGCTCTATAACCTCCATCTGTACCATTTCGCTTGGATTTTTTATATAAGTTATTAAGTATGGATTTTTCTTTATCACTTCCATTTGTACCTTTTCTGTAGGTTCTTTTATATACCTGATTGCATCTGCTTCCTGTTTTATAGCTGCCATTTGAGTTTTGTCTGATGGATTCTCAATATGTTGTATAACAGACGGGTTCTTTTTAATGGCTTCTAATTGTACTTTTTCCGTCGGGTGATCGATATATCTTATTACATACGGTATTTTTTTTATAGCTAACATCTGTACCTTTTCAGAAGGGTTAGCTATATGTTTAATTATATAGGGATTTTTCCGTACTACTTCCATTTGTACCTGTTCTAAAGGATTTACTATGTATTGGATTGCTGACGGATCTTTTTGTATAGTCGCTAGCTGTATTTTCTTCGATGGGCTTGTTATATATCTTATAGACTTAGGATGTCTTTGTACAGCTTCTAATTGTGCCTTTTCTGTGGGATTGGTGATGTAACGGATCGCCTCCGGATCTCTTTGTACAGCTATCAGCTGTAGCCGTTCTGATGGATTTTCTACACTTTTTATTGTGTATGGATTGAATTTAACCTGCTTAATAGCCTGTTCTTCATCAATTAATGCGTTATACATCATAACTTGTTTGTTTGAGCTAATCATGTTCAATAATGTTTCTTTTACGGTTCCCATGTTGATTCTGTTTTTAAATTAATATTAAGTTGTTATAAATCAGCAGATCTATCTGCCATTGCATTTATTTCTTTTCCTACCGTAACACTCCACCCTAAAT